>NZ_JAJDMI010000085.1:0-5801 GCF_020593505.1 Blautia sp. DFI.3.45 | reverse complement strand
AAGCGTCTGGAAGCACGCGACTTCAGTCGTGTGAGGATAAAGTTTTTAATTCACAGTAGAAGTAATGCACAGGGCAAAAATCATCACAGCCGATATTCCGCCGGACACCCAGTTTTTAAGGTCACCGAAACGCATCACATGCTCGGCTTTGTGCATATTCGGAAATTTCCCGGTAATACCTGCATAGAGGCAAAATCCCAAATAAGCCAAAGCCAAAAGTGCCCCTACCAGCTTCAAAATTGTTTTTCCTGAAAGTTTTCGTTTCTCCATCTTCGTCGTTTTCCTATAAAATCACTGTTATATCCGTTTTCCGGTATTCGTGTCGATAAAATATCTTCTAGTATTGTCAAAACAGAATTCCAAATCCGTACCTACCGGCATATCATATACAGCCAAAACTGTCGGCTCAATGTTTGCAAGGGTATTAAAGTCTACAACTATGGAATTTTCCGGGTTATTTAAGTATTCCTGTGTATCATTATCCCCGATTGCCCGCCAGCCATTATCAGAAGGATTTACACTTTCCTCTCTAAAAAACCATTTCAGCTTAGAAGTTCCCTCATAAATTGATTTCGTGATAATCATTCCGCCAGCATTTTCAATAAAAGTAATTTGTTTATTTTTCTTTTTGAAAAATCCCATTAGCGTTACCTCCTCCGTGTTTATAAGGCATTGATATAATCCGCTCTATTATCCGAGTTTGGAAACAATCTGGCAGAACATCTCAACATTTTCTTTCTGCCCCTGAATATCAGAGCCAATCGCATTGTTCATCAAAGAAATTTTCATTTTCTCTTTTCCAAAATGCAGCATTACGACTTTTCTTCCGGGCAGCAGTCCACCCTTGACTTCTGCCTTTGTTATGCTGCTTAGGGGCAGAGAAAGCCGGTTTTCAATTTTGGAGACATTAACGGAATTTACAATGACCATATTCAGGTGTTGCTCGGTAACTCCCAGATAGCAGTAAGCATTGCTCAGTGCGCCCAATGCAGCGGCAGCGCCCCCCGTCAGTGTAGAAAGTCCTCCAATCAGTGCATAGGTATCAGCCCCGGCCATGATGACTGCCCATAACTTGCACTGATAGGCTTCGTTTTCGTTCAAAATGGCTTCCAGCATTTCATTTTTATCTTTTTCATTCATTGTAAGCATAATTGTTCCTCCTGATTATTGTTTTAAGTTGAGAACGCCGGATGCAATCCTTTGATATATGCACCCGGCGTTCAAAAGCATTAGTCTACTTTCAAATTTTTGTCCAGGATCACCAGTTCGCCGTTGCGTTCAATGATACCAGGCTGAACCACGACGATTTTCAGACCTTCCTGCAATTCCAGATACTGTGAAGCATAACCCCAAACCTTGACCTGATCGCCTTCCTCAAGCTCAATGGCAGTGCTTACAGTACCATCTTCATTCAAAATCTGGTTAGCAATACAGTAGAGCTGGCCGGTTGTATCCTCTGAGATGTAGAGAGACACATCCGAAGCGAGCGGCGTTCCGGCAATAGATTTATATTCACCGACTTCTTCGCCCCAAATAGTACCTTCACTGTAAAATCCAACGGCCATATTTTCTTCATATCCCTCGATGATCGCATTGAAATCCTGAGCATACGGCTCCATCTCGGCTTTTGTAGTATCCTTGTAAGCGGCAATCTTTTCATTAGATGCCTGTTCTTTTACCTCTTGCGGCTGATAATCCTTGTATTCAAAAACATTGTCCGAAGCAAGCGTGATTGCTGTGTAGTCATCATCCAGAATGACTTTATAAACAGCAATTTCATCATCATCAACAGTACGATTGATGTCGATATTTCCTGCGGAATTCAGTTCATATCCGTCTACACCGTCCAATGCCTTTTGTAAAGCTGCGTTGGACATCGCACAGTTGATCCCATTGAGCGTTACAAAGAAATCAGGATTTGGTTGATCCTTATCGGCAGAGTATTCCAGTTCTACCACCGTTCCGCCCTCAGCAGGCTTGCATGGCTCTGACCCGGCATTTACGATTGCAACATCTATTTCCTGATCGTCTTTGGAAAGTTCCCCATAAATACGCTCGCCGGGTTGCAGAGAAACCTCTGCTGCATCATATTCTTCCGTTTCCAAACTCCAGCCGGCTTGTATCAGCTGGGAAGTTTCCAAAGGAAGTGTGTAGTAAGTGCCATCCAGTACGAACTCAGGTGTCCCGTCATTTTTCAGCTGAGACAGAATGGCTTCATCCGTACAGCCTTTATCGCTGCCCGCAGCTGCCGGAGCTGATGTCTGAGGTTTTGAGCCGCATCCGGCCAGCATACTGCATACCAGCACACATCCTGTTAGTAAAGCAATCCATTGTTTTTTCATAAGCGTAAATCCTTTCTGCGATTCTATCAAATTTGTTTTATGTATGAGCAAGTCATATTCTATATAAAGGTCGATTATGCTCCGATCAGCGTCATGACCACATAGAGTACGATAAGCAGGAGAGCAAGACACATTGCACAGAAAACGGCAATCGTCGTTTTGACCCTGTGCCGCTCCTTTAATGTCAGAACCATCATTGCAAGTACATCAAAGGAAAAGAAGAACTGGCAGATTCCAGCTAAAACCGCCAACCATTTCGGATGAATGCCGTCTTTGCATGACTTTATCAGATAAGCGATAGCATAGGGAGCTGCCCCTAATAGAATCCCGTATCCAAAAATCAAAAAAACAATGGTTACCAGTCCAAACAACGCCATCAGCGGCAATGGGAAGAATGCCATCAGCGTTACATATACGGTGATGCTCCCTCCGACCAGGTAGAACGGGATTAGTCCATACTTGATGATCAAAGTGCAGTTCAGCAATGTCTTTCTTGACCACTTTCTTCCTACGGTCAGCACAACAATCAAATTGACGATTCCTATGATAAAAGGCAGAAGGATCGATAATATCTGCAATTTGATCGCATTGTCAAAACAGCCTGCCAAAAGGAAGAATGTATAAGACACAATTACATAGAGTACTGGGAGGATATAAGTCATTTAACAACCTCCTTTCTGCGCCGGATCAACCAGAGAATCAGCCAGATCAAGCAGACTGGGAACGAGAACAAGCCCAAAATAAAAACTCCGGCTCCAAACGATCCAAGGATTGAGTCCCCGGTGGCGATATTGCTGATGATTCCGAACAGTGCCAGACCAACGCTGAAAGAGAGCCAGCAAAAGAAAGCATATTTACTCTCTTTGGCGCTTGCGGGTACTCTTGATTCTCCCTTTTTGTTTCCAAGCTGGGTTTTTAGCTGTTCGCTTAGAAGTCGTTCCTGCTTCTCTAATTCAGTGTCTCCGATCGCCCTTGCATAATCTTCACGAAGCAGGTGATACCCCAGTTTATCCTGCGTATTTTTTGCTCGATGCAAAAACTGCTCCAAAGTTTCTTTCGCTTCTGTCCAGCGCTGTTGTTCCAGCAGAGCAGAGAACCAGTTCGCTGTAATGATGTTTTTGGAATGCTTGCTGAGTGCCCAGGGACGCCAGCGATCCAATCCATGTTTCAAATTCTCAAGATTATGGTCGCTTTGATACGCCACCACATAGTGGTTAATTTTCTTTGCCAGCCAATGTTCATATTTGCAATATGCGAAAAAGCATAGAGCCAGCAGTGCAAGAAACACTACAACAGCAATCCACATAGTCTCGTAAGAAAAAAAGTGATCATATATCAGGCACGCAGCTCCAGAGAGAGCCGCAATGCTGAAAATTGGCCATGGATTTCTCATAATAGCAATATCTCCAATCATCTGTTTGAATAAAGATTCCGATATAGTCAAATTGTCATATCTATATGCAAACATTATAGCATTTGCATGATCTTTCGTCATCATTTTTCTGCTGTATGGCTAGGGATTTAATTGTAAATAAATTATGAATAAATTTAGCTAAAAACTATTTTCGTTCTTTCTTAGATTGTACTACTAATCAGAGTAGAGATAAAACTGGATGAGTTCTTATTTTGCATCTTATAACAAAAATATTTTGATAAAATTTTGTTTGAAGCGTCTGTTTTTTGCTCTTTTTGTCAGTGTTAATAAGAAGGACAAGTTTTCCCCCTTCAACAGCACTTTGCTACAATTTCATAGACAGCATAACAGGTACATAACCCGTGTACGAGCGAGTGTGGAACGCCGCGAAGATAGAGCAGACAGGGAGGTGATGAACAAAGCTGTTTTGGAGCGATCTACGATTTCACAAAACGGATGGTGGCAGATTCGGCGCGAGGACTGCACGGGGGCTTAAAGATACTTCCTCACGGCCTCCTAAAGACTTGGGGGGAACCCTGCGGCGCACGAGTAAAACGACGCTGCGGAGTTATGACAACCGCGCCAGCGGAGACCTGCTATGTTCCCATCGTCAGGGTTGCGTGGCAAATGTGACGAGAATTGAGCCATATTAAAATAGGAAGCGATTGATTTCTTTGTTGGTCGTTTTTTATTCAAAATCAGATACCATGCGCTGGCAGTTACGGCTGCCAGCGTATTCATGTGATTTTGAAAGCACGACGATAACCTTGACAGATTGGAGGGAATATGGACTATGGAAAAACTCATTACACGAAAAGAAGCTGCTGAAATCTTAGGAATCAGCATCGCAACGCTGGATGCCGCCCGTAACAACGGCTTGATCTCTTATGTGCAGTATGTTCAGAATAGCTGTGTGTATTTTACTGCGGCGGGTCTCCAGGAGTATATCGCAAAATGTACGCACAGGGCAAAGCCTGTTGAGAGAAGCACAACTTACCGTAAGCCTCGAAGCGGAAGATCGTGAGCCGGTCCGTATCCTTGATGGAATCAGGAGTGTCTGATAAAACAAAGGTACAGCGCTGGAGATTATTCTTAGGAGGTGGAAGAATTGGCAAATAGAAAAATAATGTTTCCTAAATATGGCACAGTTATGAAAAGAGGTGTCCTATATTATAGGACCAGAATCAAAGATGCGAATGGAAAGCTCGTAGCTCTCTACGCAAAAACACCTGAAGAACTATATAACAAAGAAACGCTTGCATTGGAACAGATTGAGAATGCCACTTTTCATCGGAAAACGCCCACAGTTGCAGAGTATTGTGAAAAGTGGCTGCTGATGCAGTCGGTTCATGTACGAGCTACTACTTTGACGGATTACACCTCAAAGGTCAGGCGGCATATTATAGCGGAATTGGGAGATAAACGGATGAATTGAAAACCAAGGCTGCGGAGAGAAATATCCCCCTCCCTGTTTGTTTGGCCGAGTGCTTGAAAGCAGCAAAGGAAACTTCGACTTCGGAATATGTAGTTTCAAACCGGGATGGCGAACCGCTGTCCTATACGCAGTTTAAGCGACTGTGGCAGTATATTGTTACGAGAACGGTCAAGGAACGGAGCTATTATCGGTATGAAGATGGAAAAAGAGTAAAGCATACTGTCACACCTGTCTTGGGAGAAAAGGCCGCTCATAACGGAAAAGTGGTTTACAGCCTGGACTTTGAGGTAACACCCCATCAGTTGCGGCATACTTACATCACCAACCTTATTCATGCGTCGGTAGATCCCAAAACGGTTCAATACCTGGCAGGCCATGAAAGCAGCAAGATTACCATGGACATCTATGCAAAGGTTAAGTATAACAGGCCGGATGAGCTGGTCAGATCAATGAGCTGCGCGTTTGCAAGCTGGGACGCAGCACAGTAATAATAAAATAGGAAATAAAGCAGGAGCGAGGCAAGGATGTCTCGCTCTTTGTTTGTGAAGGATTCTAAGATAAAGAGATAGTTTTGGATAATTCAGGTTGGAAAAAGGAAGGCTCTATATTA
>NZ_JAJDMI010000084.1:0-6177 GCF_020593505.1 Blautia sp. DFI.3.45 | reverse complement strand
ATATGTATTGGTTTATGTAAACATTTGTTCTGTTGTTTAGTAAAAAAATTTGCGCGTCTAACTCATCACTGAAAGTAACGAGAATGCGACGCGCAGTTATTCAATATGTGAATATATTCATCAAAAATACTACCATCTATATGTTTCCCCTGCAAATAACCATTTCGTATAAGATTTCCAAAATACTCAACTTTATCGGTCGTTGCCAACCTTTGCACTGCCTCTTTTGCTCGTGCAAAATTGATGATAAACTCTACATCATTTACCATTTCCGATGTTATAGAATGATCATCTTGCAAAATAACATCTAACAATTCCTGTTCTTTCTTTTGCTGAAAATCATTTAATAACTTATTTGTTGATGAATCAATTAAATCCCCCAAAACAGGGATTGCCTTTATAGGTGCCAATAAAACTGATTCAACAACCGGATTTTCTTTAATATCCTTTATTTCATTTGCATTATATAAGGAATTTTTTGCCATTTCTAATTTTTCATTCATTATTGTTCTCCCATTTTCATCACAACAACTATTTTATCCCAAGTAGATACTTCGTTTAATATAAATCTCCAACATATCCATCTGCTTCCAGATGCATATAACACTCATTCACCTGCTCAGACTCCAAGATCTGTAAAACGTATTCCATACCTGTAGCCAATTCTTTGGTTTTTAATTCTTCCAGCGGAATCCAATACACCTGCCCTTCCTCCGAACATGTCAATTCTCCGATAAATCTATCAGCTCTGTACAGCGTAATCACATAATGTACTCCACCCTTATGCCAATGATATAAACCGCAGAGCTTCGGTGTTTCAATCGTAAGACCTGTTTCTTCCCAAACTTCCCGGATCATAGATTTTTGAAATATCTCGTTCTGCTCCACATGACCACCTGGAAAAGTTGTCCCTGTATAGCTGTCATTCACTTTATCCAATGCCAGCACATTTCCTTTGTCATCTTGGATCATACACATATTCATAAAGCAAACCTTCTCAATCCGACTCTCTTCTTTTTCATTCAGAGATCTTCTGATACGTTTATTGATATCCGATCGTTTGGATTTGTAATGCTTGAATACCTCTCCATACGGAATCCAGATTTCTGCATCTTCAATTTTTTCATACACAATATCCACCACTTCTTCCAGATGTTTGTCGTTTGGGAAAGTGTATTTTTTCATATAATAATCCCTGGTTGCCTGGAACATCCATTCTGCAATCTTCTCTTTCTGCTTTAATTTCAACTGAGCATATTTCTTGTCAGTCTGCAGTAATTTTCCATCTATCATTTCATGGTTTTTCCGTGACATCGGCAAGACCTCTTTTCCTCTTTTCTCATTCAGATTTTACTATACCATAGAATCCTTCTTTCGTCATACCTCAGATCTGCGATGTCCTATTTTTCTTCTCTGAATACCTTATCTATAGAGGGTTCTTTTCAAAAGACTCTCTTCCGGCGGCTGTGCCACCGGTAAATAGCAAGGACAGGAAGTGTATATACACTTCCAAAAAAAACAGCAATTTAGGGAACCCTGTCCTAAATCAAAAACACAAAAGCCACTACTTTGAGCAACCAATGAAAGGAGAATCTATCTATGGCAAAGAGAAAAATGGTGCTAGAATATAAATAGTACAAGCCAAAATGAGAAATTCCAAATACACATAAGCATGATACAATAGAGGCATGCTGAAGGAGGATCTCATATGGCAAAGCAACATGACAAACAATTTAAACTTGATGCAGTCCAGTACTATCAGGATCACAAAGATCTCGGAGTACGTGGATGTGCAGAAAATCTTGGCATCGGATACAGCACATTAACAAAATGGCTGAAAGACTTCCGGGAATCAGGTGATATTCCTGTTCGTGGTTCTGGTAATTATGCATCTGATGAGCAGAAGGAAATTGCCCGTCTCAGACGTGAATTACGTGATGCCCAAGATGCACTTGATGTGTTAAAAAAAGCAATCAACATTCTGGGAAAATGACGGAAGCCATTTATCTTGAAGTGTCTGAGAAGACGGAAGCTGCCAAAAAGGCTGGACGCCGGGTTTCCGTCTCCGGAATGTTGAAATTTTTAGGTGTCTCTCGCTCAGGATATCTTGCATGGCTCCACCACGTACCTTCTGATACAGAAAAACGTCGTAAAGCTGTAAAAGCAAAAATACAGGATATTTATGATGATTCCAAGCAGAACTACGGTGCTCCGAAAATCACTGTAGAACTTCGAAAAACTGGTGAAATCATTTCGGAAAGAACCGTTGGTACATATATGCGCCAAATGGGGATCCGTGCTCAGTGGAGCAAACTATGGACGATCACCACAAAAGATTCCGATTTCAGCACTGAATTACAAAATATCCTTGATGAGCAATTTAATCCTGATCGTCCGAATGCAGTCTGGTGTTCGGATATTACCTACATCTGGACAATAGATGAATTTGTCTATCTGACCAGTGTTATGGATTTATTTTCCAGAAAAATCATAGCCTGGACGCTTTCAGAAACACTGGAAGTATCTTACGTGATTGATACTATAAACAAAGCCAAAGCTCGCCGAAATATCGATCAACCATTAATTATCCATTCGGATCGTGGCAGCCAATATGTTGCAAAGGAATATAAAAAAGCAACCGAAAATATGCAGCGCAGTTATTCGAAGAAAGCTTTTCCGTGGGATAATGCATGCATTGAATCCTTTCATTCTATTATCAAACGTGAATGGCTCAATCGCTTTAAAATTCGCGACTATAAGCAGGCATACCAGTTGATTTTTGAATATCTGGAAGCTTTCTACAATACGAAACGAATTCATAACCATTGCAACTATATGTCGCCAAACGAATTCGAACGAGTGCATGAAAGAACGCACACTGAGGCTGAGCTTCTGGCAGGTTAAAATGGGGAGAAATTTCTCATTTTAACTTGTACTAAATCTTGACATAGGACCAAGTTTCATTATCATTCATAAGATAAGAACCCCTACACTGTAATGCATTATTTATTGATTGAGCAGACTGATAACAGCTCTATACAACAAAAGGTTAGGAAACTCCCTTTCAGGTGTTCCCTAACCTTTTGTTTGTAACATCGTTTATGTTTCTTTCACACTCCGCTAAATCCATGTACTCGGCTCATTTTTTCTATATTTTAACGGAGACACTCCGTATGTTTTTTTGAAGCTTCTGATAAAATAACTTACATTCTGATAGCCACTGAGCATTGCAACCTCTGTAACTGGAATGTCCGAATTTTGTAACAACTGTTTTGCATGCTCCAACCGCAAATATGTAACATATTTTGAAAGCGTAATATGAAAATGTTCTTTAAAATATTGCGATACATATTTTTCAGAAAGATGGAACTGTTCCCCAAATTCCTTTAATGATATCTCCCCTGTAAAACTCTGCTGTATGTATGAAATCATCTCTTTTTCTACAGTATTTCTTCCACTTTTATCATTTTCGATTATAAATCCATTCTCCCACATGCGAAGAATAAATTGTAAAAGAATTATTTTTGTCTTTATCTGAACAGCTATTTCCAACTTCTTTTCATCATTTTTTGCCATATATATTTCGGCCAACTGCTCACACAACTCTTTTGCTGCATCCTTGATCCTTGGTCTTATCATCAAATGACCATTTTTTAATGGAGTAAGCAATTTATCATCTAACATGTCATCTGTGCAAAAAGAGATATATTCAAGTGGAAAAAGGAAAGTAAAATAATCCTCTTCTCCAGCCTGTGAACCCATGAAATGCAGATTGCCCGGCGACACTACAAAAGCATCCCCGGGGGTTCCAATATAATTTTCTCCTGATATACTTACAGTCAAAAACCCACTTTTTACATATATAATTTCCAGTTCATCATGCCAATGTACCGGTATCTGAAATGATCGTCCCTCATTTTTTATATGATATGTACTAAACGGATCATCCTTTGTACCATGCGGTTTATTTTCCTTTAATTCAAAGTACATAATCTCTCCTATACTTCTATAAGACCTTTACTTTTCCATTTTCCACTCTTCCATCTAAGTACCATTCCCACAGCTCTCGCACATTCGTCACCTGCCATAGCAATATATGATCCTACAGCCAGAAGTCCCATGTGTATTCCGAGAAAATAAGTTCCGCCAACTGCAAACAAATACATAAATATTGCACCTAGTATAACCGGGAAAAGTGCGTCTCCACTCGTTTTTAATGCCTGACCATATACAAGGTTTGTTACCCTTCCAAATTCAAGAAAGACATCTACTATTAACAACTTTACCACAAGATTTATCATCTGTGTATCATCAGTAAATATATGCACGATAAAATGTCCTGCCAATGCAAATGTCACGGAAAAACAGGTCGCTGTGATGATACCGTATATCGCAGCTTTTCTCGTTCCCCTGTTACATTCCTCAAACTCTTTTGCTCCAATTCTCCAACCGGTCATAATTGCATTTGCCTGAGCAAGGGCAGCTCCCACACAATATGAGAAATTTGAAATCTGTACAGCATATGAGCGTGCTGTAACATTCATTCCATCCACATCCATCTGATTCATAAAACGCACAATAAAGGTCATTGCGATGTTGTAAAGTGCTGTTTCAAGCGCAGAAGGAAAACCAATCTTAACAATCTGCGCAAATATCTTTCTTGATGCAATTCGCTCAAGACTCTGTTTTGCTTTTATAAGCACAGCCCCCATACCTGCTACAATAATAAGATTTACAACTCTTGAAATAACCGTGGCAACAGCAACTCCCATTACACCCCAGTTGAATACAAATAAGAATACTGAATTAAGTATTATATTGAGAACATTTCCAACAACAGTTCCTATCAAAGAATGTTTTGTATATCCAAACACTCTCAAATAACTGGAGAAAATAGGAATCAGTGCATTTAAAAAACATGCGCCGCCAACAATTCTAAGATATATTTCAGCCGGCTCAAGCAAAGCCGGAGCAATACTTACGATTCGAAGTATCCCACCAGAAAAAGTAGCAAGAATGACAGACATTACGATACCTATCAATGCGTTGAATATAAGTCCAAGTTGTCTTGCCTGATACGCTATCCCCGGTCTTCCGGCTCCGATATTTTGTGACATAACAGCTATCATACCCGACGATATTACGCCGAACATGATAATAAAAACACCTATATATGTATTTGCTGTTCCCACTGCTCCTACAGCCTGGTCGCTTACAGATGATAGCATAAGCGTATCGACCATACCTGAAAGCATATAAAATAAAGTTTCTAAGCCTATTGGCACAGATAACTGTGTTAATGTTTTTCTTTCAGCTGCCATAGTTTTCTCCTCACATACAATTCAAGAATACTATATCAATAATACGATATATTTCTATGTAATTCTTGTATAATATCCTGTGAAAATTGCACTATTTCTATTTTATCTTAAAAAGTACTAGATCGTGTTACTGAAAAATGGACCGCAAAATACCCGAATTCTATGAAACGCTGGTATGATAACTGGGATGCAATAACACCGATTTTCAAGTTTTCACCGGATGTCGGAAAGGTTATTTACACGACCAATGCAATTGAAAGTCTGAATTCTACCTACCGTAAGTTCAACCGTCAGAGAAGCGTATTTCCAAGTGATACAGCACTCCTGAAAGCCCTGTATCTGGCAACTTTTGAAGCCACAAAAAAATGGACTATGAGCATTAGAAACTGGGGACGGGTCTACGGTGAACTCAGCATTATGTATGAGGGACGACTCCCAGAATAACAGAATCTATATGCATGATGAGAAGGACGTTTTTGACGTCTGCTCTTGACATGCCCGAAATCATGTCGTATATATAGCAAATAGTCTTTTACAATAAACAGATCATTGTTCTTCTCCACCGCATAGGGAAGCAGCGTGCCGAATATTTCTGTAAATTCCTCTGTGTCACATGACTCAAACATACATAAGATCATCTCCATTGTTGTTTCCAAAACTAAACGATCCATTTTCATTTGTGTCAGGTCCTGTACCTTTCGGTGGTATCATTATTGCTTCGCTCTTCCCGTAGGAGTCTTCGCCTGCACGAGCCGGATTAACTCCGGTAAGCATGTTTCTCAAGATGTATCAGCTCCTTCAATTGTCAACGAATCATGAAAGCTTATCTCAGCCTATAATGAAAATAGGATACTGA
>NZ_JAJDMI010000083.1:0-6894 GCF_020593505.1 Blautia sp. DFI.3.45 | reverse complement strand
AAGCGTCTGGAAGCACGCGACTTCAGTCGTGTGAGGATAAAGTTTTTAATTCACGATCTTGATTATGAAGAACTGACAGATTACAGGAAATTATATAAATATTTAAAGGAACGTCTGATTGATGGAAAAATGACATATATTTTCCTTGATGAAATTCAGAATGTAACAGATTTTCCGAAAGTGCTGGACAGTCTTTATATTAAAAAAAACATAGATATTTATGTGACTGGTTCCAATGCATATATGTTGTCCAGTGAGATTGCAACTATGATTTCAGGAAGATATATTCAGATTGAAATGTTGCCGTTGTCTTTTAAGGAATATATGGAGAGTACTGGCAGTATGAATGACAGAGGAATCAAATATGCTGAGTATTTGCAGAATAGTTCATTTCCGTTTACACTGGAATTAAAAAATCAGCCAGATGAGATCAGAGATTATCTGGAAGGAATCTATAATACGATTGTTGTAAAGGATATTATAAACAGGAAAAAAATCACAGATACTATGATGCTTAAGAGTGTCTTAAGATTTGTGTTTGATAATATAGGAAATCCATTGTCATCAAAAAAAATTGCAGATACGATGACCTCAGAAGGGCGAAAAATTGATACAAAAACGGTGGAAAAATATCTGGAGGCTTTTAGCGAGAGTTATATTATATATCAGGCAAAACGTTATAATATAAAGGGAAAACAATATTTAAAAACTCTTGAAAAATATTATATAGTTGATATTGGAATGAGGTATATGCTTTTAGGATCGAGGCAGGCAGATGCAGGACATGTTCTGGAAAATATAGTCTATCTGGAATTGTTACGTCGAGGATATGATGTGTATGTTGGAAAAATCAATTCATATGAAGTGGATTTTGTGGCACAGAATAAAAAGGGAACAGTATATTTCCAGGTGGCACTGACTGTACAGGATGAAAATACACTTTTGAGAGAATTAAGACCATTACAGGCGATACGAGATCATTATCCAAAGATTATCTTAACAATGGATGAAGAACCAGAAGAACAATATGAGGGAATTCGACGTATTAATGCCAGAGACTGGTTATTGGGGATTGTAGACTGAACAATGCAAATTAATTAGTACTCATCACTTGATAATGGAAGTTGATTTTTGTCCTGTCTTGTGTATCCCGGAAGTGCCTGTTTTACAGGCTTTCCGGGGCATCAGTCATTTTGTCTGGTATTGTAAAGCTGTGTCAGATTTGTCGTAAATGTCGTAAATTTGTGGCCAAAAAATGATGAGAAATGGAGAGTACTAATAAAATGGAATTAACGTATACAAATGTAAATGGATATCTGATCCCGAATCTCACCTATAAATCCGGTGAGCAGATGGAGCAACTTGGCAAGTATGGTTTTCTTCGCAGAGATTATCTGAAAAACTATCGAAATTCAACCTATCAGGTGATGCTTTTACAGGATACCATTGGAGAGCATCTTCTGGAAGTGGACAAGGCAGCCAGAGAACGGGAAGAGGTAATACTGAAACAGTTAGAAGAAAAAGAACCATTGCCGGATAAAGAGAAAGATCAGATTGCCTGGGTAAGAGCTGCTAATCAACACAAAGCAATTGCAGAAGAGATTATTCTCAATGAATTGATTTATGTTTAAATGAAGGTGATGAGGTCGTGGATTGCGACCTCATTATTGTATGAAAAATAGCAGTAGGCAGAATGAGAAAAATAGGGTAAAATGGGAACATGGATTTTGGGAACTCATAAGAAATGATTGTGCGGTAAAGTAACTTGAAATGCCAGTCTGGCATTTCAAGTTATAGAGGAGATGGAATGGCGGATCAGAAAGTAAGAGAAATGGAACCAGTGGAAACACAAATAGTTGAAATCATGCCACCGGACGTTGAAAATCTGATTTATGTAGTAAGAAACAAACAAGTCATGGTGGATAGTGATCTGGCAATGCTTTATCAGGTAGAAACGGGAGCGTTAAACAGAGCCGTTAAAAGAAATATTGCCAGATTTCCAGAAGATTTTCGATTTCAGCTTACAAAAGATGAATATGAAAACTTGAAATGCCAATTTGGCATCTCAAATGGCAGTGGAACAGAAAATGGTTATGGTGGCAGACGTACATTACCGTATGTATTTACAGAGCAGGGAATATCCATGCTTGCAAGTGTATTGCATAGTGAGGTGGCAATTAATGTAAGTATAGGTATTATGCGTGCATTTGTAGAAATGCGACGGTTTATAGCCAACAATGCACTTTTGTTTGAAAGGATTAGTAACGTTGAGCTAAAACAACTGGAATATCAGAAAAAGACAGATGAAAAACTGGAACAGATTTTTGAGTACATATCAGATCATGAGGAGTCTAATCAAAAGATATTTTTTGATGGTCAGATATATGATGCATTCAGCTTATTGATAGGACTGATTCAGAAAGCAGAAATGGAAATTGTTCTGGTAGATGGATATGTGGATGTAGGAACATTAAATATTTTGTCAAAGAAGAAAGAAAATGTGGCGGTGACAGTTTATACACAGCAACGGACAAAATTATCTCAAACAGATGTAGATAACTTTAATGCACAGTATCCTAAACTGGATGTGAAGTACACAAGAGCATTTCATGATCGTTTTTTAATTCTTGATAAAACGAAAGCATATCATGTGGGTGCGTCTTTGAAGGATGCAGGTAAAAAATGTTTTGGAATTAATCTGATTGAAGATGCAGGTATTGTAAGAGATATTTTACAGAGATTGGAATTGGAAACAGAAGAATAGAAAAGTAAGTTATGCAGAAAGGCGTGAGTCATAAGAATATGGCTTGCGTCTTTTTCTGTCTGGAAAGGAAGTGGGGAGCATGGCACAGATTTTTCGTGTAGAGAGAACTAAGAATTTTACGGTAATGAGTAATCACCATTTCAAGAATAAGAATCTGACATTGAAAGCGAAAGGTCTATTATCGCTGATGTTAAGTTTGCCAGATGACTGGAATTACAATATGCAAGGACTGGCAACATTGAGCAGAGATGGGATTGATTCTGTTTGTTCTGCAATTAAGGAATTAGAGCATCATGGATATGTGGAACGTCATAGATTGCGTAATGAGTATGGCTTTTATGGCGATACCGAATATATTATCCGGGAAGTTCCATTAGGAGAAGAAAATGATTAAGTGGAGCAGAGAAGTGCCTAAGGGTGGATAGTCCAATTTTGGACAATCAGGTCATAGGAAATTTCTATCTCCGGATATCAGAAAATAGGAAAACCAGATATGGTAAATCCCATACTGGACAAACCGTTGCTATTAATAATCCATGTTATTAAATATGAATTATTAAAGAACTAGTATAATCCATTTTAATTGTCTTTATGTTTGAAGTATGGTATACTATTCCCATAATGAAAGGGGAATGATACGATGCCAAATACAGTAAAAGTGCTGAAGCTTACAACGGATGAAAAAAACTCTTTAGAGTGTCTTCTTCGATGTCCAACAACGGAAGCCAGAAAATATATCCGGGCAAAGATTTTGTTATTAAAAAGTGATTCTTATACCAATGAAGCCATTGCCGACAAGCTTGATATAACCGTGCCTACCGTCCGCTTATGTCTCCAGAAATATTTTGCTGGCGGTATTGATAACGCTTTAAACGATTGCAAAGGAAAAGGTCGCAAGCAGGAAATATCCGATGATGACATCACATGGGTGGTCAATAAAGCCTGCCAGAAGCCGCTGGATTACGGTTTTTCTGCTGAATTTTGGTATCCCGCCAGCTTTACTCGTTTTATACAGTCTATTGCTGTGAAGGAAGGGCATCCAAGGTTAGAACATGTTTCAGAATTTTCTCTCAGGAAAATTCTTGCCAATGCCAAAATCCGTCCTTTTAAAGTCACATATTACTGCGAAAAAAGGGATCCTGATTTCGATTCAAAGATGCACAATGTCCTTGTAATTTATAAGCAGGTTTCACTGCAGTTTGATAAAGACGGGAATCTGCTACCTTTTGAGGGAACCCCTGTCCATACGTTATCCTATGACGAGAAACCGGGAATACAAGCAATCGGCTCCACAACTCCAGATCTGCCGCCGATTAGTAATACAGAGAAAGGCAGCAGCTATATGCGGGATTATGAGTATATCCGCTATGGTACTATATCGTTACTGGCGGCGATAGATCTTCTTACAGGAGAGGCAATCCCACTGGTGAGTGATACCCACAAAAGTTCAGATTTTGTGGAGTTCCTAACACGGTTGGATGCAAAATATCCTGAAGGTGATAAAATACGTCTCATCCTTGACAACCATTCGGCACATACATCGCAGGAAACACAGCGATATTTAAATAACCATTTAGGAAGGTTTGAGTTTGTATTCACACCAACTCATGGTTTCTGGCTTAACTTGGTAGAAGGTTTTTTCAGCAAACTCACAAAGCAAATGCTTCAAGGTATACGTGTTGCTAGCAAGGAAGAACTGTCGGAGCGGATTTATAAATACTTTGATGAGATTAATCAGATTCCTATTCCATACCATGGGTCTTATAATCTCGATAGTATCGACCTAGTTACAGAGGATATTGACCAGATTGTGTATGAAGTTGTCAATGCCAAGGCGGCATCGGAAGAACTGAGTTGTAAACGTGCACCTAAGCCTATAAAACGCAGTCCTAAAAAGTCTGCCAAAACAGAAAACTAATTAAAACGGATTATACTAGTATTTTCACAGTTGCAAGGAATTGCGGAAATCTATAAAATTCATGGTTCTGTACAAAATCCAGAATCCATTGTCATTAACAAAGCAGATTATCAGAAATTTTATGACAAAGGAAAATATCTTGCCGCAAAATTGATGACGATTTTTATGGAATATCCGATTATTTTCATAGGTTACTCTATTTCAGATTCAGATATTCAGGCGATTCTTAGCGATGTTGTGGAATGTTTGCCATTGGATAAAATAGAAACTTTACAAAAAAGATTTATTTTTGTTGAATATAATCTGGATTTCATTGGAAGATGGTCGTATTGATGAAAATATGCTTGCACTTTCGATTGGTTTAACAACGACCGGTGTATATGGTTTAGCAAGAGCAGTAAATTCTGAACAATGGTATAGAAACATTATTTTACACGATTCGTTATATTCATGCGAGCAATTATTAGAATTTGTTTATCCAGAGCTTGCAAAACAAAATTCCTGGAAATTGCCGGTGTGGTATTATATTTCAAAATCTAATATGAAAAGCGAATTGGCAGAAGAAAAAGCCCCACATTCATATACTGAAATTGTCACAGAATCAACAATTAAACGTAATCGTTCTGCAATTGGAGAAAGAACAGCATGGGAAGTATGGACACAAGAAAAAGATAATTTAATGAAGGCAATTCGTTTGCTTGGGTGTATGCCAGAAGAAAAAATAGATGTAAATCAGTATCGAAGTATTTTGCAAGCGATATTTACAGAGAACAACAATATTTTAAGTTCTTTAGATAGTCCGAATCGTAGTAATCTTCACAGAATGATTAGGATATATGATTTTCTGGAATATGGACAAAAAAAGACCCCGTGATTCAAGCATCTGCAAGCAGACACCATCACGGAGACCCCGGACAGCTGGAATACAGGCAACATAGCATCTGTAAACAGACACCATCACGGATGCACTATAAACCTATACTTATTATATGAGGTAAGCTATTTTTTGTCAACAACCAGATCTTGGATAAAGAAGGAAAGAGAACCATGATTATAGAAGAAATTTATGCAGGTGTAGCGATAAGTACCATATATTTGAAAGTACAGAGGGAAGATAATGCAGCATGGATACAGACAAAATAATACAAGATTTAAATCGCAGATTTGCTGTACTTCTGCCTGAGTTTTATCAGCGTCGTATCATTTTCTGGTACGATGAAGATAAGGAATTTGAGGATAAACTGGATGAAGTAGTTTTGGAAAATGCAAAGGTGATTGAGCTGACTGGGAATAATGTGTTTTGCCGGAATCTATATGAAGCTCGGAGAACTAATGAGTATGTTCAGTCTTAATGCCAATGACAGCCAGCGTGACCGTTCATGTGGATAAGGATGGTGCAATGGCCATTACCCAGAATCCGACACTTGCTCCAGCAGTACAGAAATCAAAGCATGAGCCGAAAGCACAGGAAACCGATGTCCGTGTCAGCTCTGATACAGTCAAGGACGCTACCGTTTTCTTGGAAACATTCTTTAAGCTGTACCCGACAGCTGCGGAAAAGGAACTTGCCTATTATGTCAAAGACGGAGTGCTTGCTCCTGTTTCTGGCGACTATGTATTTTCAGAACTGGTAAACCCTGTCTTTAGCAAAGATGGCGATAACCTCAAGGTCAGTGTGTCTGTGAAGTATCTGGATAATAAGTCGAAAATGACACAAATCTCACAGTATGAGCTTGTATTACATAAGAACGATAACTGTAAGATCGTAGAATAAATATTACAGCAGAATAGTATACAACAAAACAGAGTAATGTGGACATCCGTTTAGCACCGACCGTAGCGGAGCGAAGAACATTTAGATGCACAGATTACAATGAATGTCTACAATCATATTGCAGAGAAGTCTCACGTGGAAAATGAGATGTCTAAAATGAATCTGCCGGAAACTGTACCTGCTGTGGTATAAACCATAAGCCGTTGTCGTAAAATGTGGTAAGAAAATCAGACGAATATATTTTTCCAAGAATTTGTCGTAAAAATGTGGTCAAATCAAGAAAATTGAGTGCGAAAGAGAATGTTACGCCATGCACAGCGAGGGAATAAATTCCCTCGCTGTCGCCCTATAAAATAGCAAAAATAGACGCCCTTGCAAGTAAACTGATATGCTACCCTCATATAGGACAATGAAATATAAAAGTCCTATATGGGGGTA
>NZ_JAJDMI010000082.1:0-6940 GCF_020593505.1 Blautia sp. DFI.3.45 | reverse complement strand
CCGCATAAAATCAAGGTATATTAGAATGTAGAATTTACTTTTTCATTCAAGCTTTATAGGGAGAAAGTTAAATGAAAGTGATTTCAGATTTCTTGCCTTTACTTCCAGCAGATAGTCCTCTGCTTTTTTAGCAACCGCCTGTTCTGCCTCTTCCGATGTTTTTCCAGAACAGTTAATTCCATTGATCGTTGTTCCCCGAAAAAATCTGTCTGAATAGTAATAAGACATTCCTGCATAGCCAGCCATAGCAAAGAACACTATGATGACAGTGATCATTATCCACATTTTTTGCTTTCCATTATCCTTATCGGTTATCTCTTTTCTTTTTCCCATCCATGCCCCCTGTTTTTAACGATAAACAGCATTCAGACAAATTTTTTAAATCGTCTGATTTTAATATCTCCGATTTAATAAAAAATAACCAAGGCTGCTGGAAAAAACATTTTCTTTTACAAACAGTAAGCTGATTTCTACAAAACATTTTGCCTCTGTTCTTTTACGGATAGGAACACCGCATCATCATTTATCTCATATTTAGCACTTTTTGGGTATTTTCAGACACTTTCCTTTTTCTCTGTGAACAGAACCCTGAAAACAGGAAAAAAGGGGCTGACATGACCGGTCAGGGATGTTTCATCCTAGACTGATTCATGACAGCACCTAATCAGATCTCACTTATTTTCTTCTATACAAAATCGCTTCTCTGTTTTCTCCTTCTGTCCGGCCGGATTGTACACGTGTTTGTTTTACACTAATTAGATGCAGATACAAGCAAATCGGTTCTCATAATAATAAATTTTTTCTTTCTATCGAATTTTCCTGGTTCATTTGATAAAATGTCCTTATCTGACAGGAGGGGATTTTTTGAAAAGAGTATTTGATAGTCCTTTTTTGAATAAAGCTGCACTGGTGCTGATCTGGCTTCTATTAATGGGCGGGACATTCTTTTATGCCAATAAAAACTATTTTCTTTACCATGAAAATCCAAATTTAATCAAAGCAGACGGATATTATCTTTATAATTTTGGTAGTCCGCGTCATTATTACTGGGCACTGCCTGTTAAATTCACCCATGAAGGCAAAGTATATCATTCTCAGCTTCCTTTAGATATACGAGATGAAAGTTCATCCTGTACTGTAGATCTTCGCATTTACATACCGGCAGATTCTTCTGGCAGTGCATTTGCATTCCGAAACAATATCACCATTCCTGCACTATGGAGGATCTTTATTTTTGTTCCACTGCTACTTCTTCTTACATCCAAAAGAAAAGCCTAGGAAGGTTTCACACCTTATAAAAAATATTCTATTTTCATCATCTTCCTTTAAAAAAATGGGAGGTTTCACTTACCTCCCATTTTCCCAAAAATCCTTTTATTTCAGTTTTTATAATGTTTCAAGAAAACGCATGAATGCTTCTCTTCCCTCGGTCGTACATTTGTATACTCCTGCATCTTCCAGAACATGGGTAAATACGATTCCAATCTCTTTCTGAAGAATGCCATGGATGTTTTCTTTTGTGATTTCCGGATATTTCGGAAGAAACTTCTTAACCCACTCTGCATGTTTCTCAATCTGTTCATTTGAAGAAATATCTTTGCCTTCGAGAATATACTCTTCCAAAAGTTCCATCTCACCTTTTAATCTGGCCGGAAGAACTGCAAGTCCCATAACTTCGATCAGACCGATATTTTCTTTCTTAATATGATGATATTCTGCATGCGGATGGTACACTCCCAGCGGATGTTCTTCTGTTGTGATGTTGTTCCTTAATGTCAGATCTAGTTCGTAGGTATCACCTACTTTACGTGCAATTGGTGTAATTGTATTATGTGGTTCTCCATTGGTCTCAGCATAAATAAATGCTTCTTCATCGGTATAGCCTCTCCATACTTCCAGCACATGTGTTGCCAGATCTACCAAACGGTTGGAATCTTTATGCCGAATACGAAGCACAGATAATGGCCATTTTACAATTCCAGCCTCTACATCTTCAAATCCCGGAAGTATTACATGCTGCTCAATTGGTGCTTTTGCCATTGCAAATGTATAATGTCCACCCTGGAAATGATCATGGCTTAGGATCGAACCACCTACGATCGGCAGGTCTGCATTAGATCCAAGGAAATAATGTGGAAACAGTTTTACAAAATCAAACAGTTTAATAAATGCATTTCTCTCAATTTTCATTGGCGTATGCTGGCAGTTAAATACAATACAATGCTCATTGTAATACACATACGGAGAATACTGGAAGCCCCAAGGAGTATCATTGATCATGATCGGAATAATCCTGTGGTTCTGCCTTGCCGGATGATTAACACGTCCCGCATATCCTTCATTTTCCGGGCAAAGAAGACATTTCGGATAGCTTCCGGATTTTACATTCCTTGCCGCGGCAATTGCTTTTGGATCTTTTTCCGGTTTGGACAAATTGATGGTAATATCAATCTCACCGTATGGACTGTCTACCTTCCACTTTTGATCCTTCTCTACGCGATATCTGCGGATATAATTGCTGTCCTGACTCAGTTTATAGAAATAATCGGTTGCTTCTTTTGGGCTTTCTTTATATTTATCCCAGAACTCTTTTTGCACCTGGCCCGGACGCGGCATCAGACAGTTCATTAATCTGGTATCAAATAGATCCCGGTATACAATACTGTCTTCGATCAGTCCTCTTTTTACGGCTTCATCCAGCAATTTACCCAATGTTGCTTCAAGATTAACAGGTTCCTCAATGTTGTCCGGTTTCTCATAGTCATCCTCATGAAAAACGTCCAGCAGAAGATTTGTTGTGTAGTTTCTTTCACATTCCGGTGTCAGACCTGTTGTAATCCCATACTGTACCAGCTTTGCAATGCTTTCACTTAACATTTTTCTTCCTCCTGTGCTTCACTTTTAAATTTATATTTTTGGTAGCATATATACCGATTTCCCTGATAAGTCAGCATACCTCGATCACCTTTTTCCAGTTCACGAAAATCTCCCTGTTGTATTTGAAATTCCATCAAACTTCCATCCGTCATCTCAAACACAACACGAAACCAAGGTACATGTGCTTCAGACTGCATATGGGTATAGATTCCTTGCTTCTTTTCAACTACAGTCGCATCAACAGATTCAACTGCCGCACTGCTGTTATTGCTGAAGCTTAACAACATTTTGGTAAATACAAACATCATAATTATGAGTGCTGCTATACAGATTATAAATGCCATCCTATTTCTCCATTCCAGATATTTCATCCTGGGTCTGACTTATATATTGTTCACGATAAAGATTCCGGTATTCCCTTGACGTTACTTTATATCTTTCACGAAATACCCGGTTAAATGTCCTTTGGCTCTCAACTCCTGCATCCAGGCAAATGTCTGTGATGCTCTTACCAGTACATTCCAATTAATCTCCTGCAAGTTTTGTCTACTTTTTCTTCCCATTTGGCAAGTAATATACGTCTTCTGATATTATAATGTGCTTGTAAGATAAAGAAAGGAGGAAAACGAAATGAAAAGATTTAAAGCATACGTCAACTACCTCATGAACTTCTATGCCAACTACTTCAGAATTTACCGCTATATGTAAAGGACATTCCTGCCATCACAGGAATGTCCTTTACGGAAACCCAGTTTCAATGGTTTCCCTTATTATACTCTAATTTAGTTGCATTTGTACATGAACAGGATTCTCGAAAACATAGACAAAATTGAACAGAATTATGAAAATACTCTTACCAAGTTTTTTGATTTGTAAACCACTTATTAGCAGACGGATCCGCCAATGTTGAAAACGGATAGGCCGTTTTCCTTTCAGCTTTCAATTTGTCCATTAATAATCTCTGAATTTCCATACATCTGATGGATTTGCATTTTTCATCCTCAGCATTCTTTGAAGCTGCTCTTCTGTAAACCACAGATCGTGCAGTATTTTCCGAAATATAGAGGCTAGATATCAGACCGCTTCATTGCAATTATAAACTGTTGATTTACCAAGATTATTTACATATACGGTAATCAAGTCACCTTTTTTAAGATCCGGCTTTTCCCATACCAAACGGCTTTTGTGATAATACACTTTATCATGATATGTAAAACTATATAAAATCCTGTATGGAATCTGTCTTCTATATCTTGTGTATTTTTGCAAATATACTTTTTCTACCAAGCCATTCACTTTTGTACCATTTTCGATTAATTGTAAATGTAATTTATCAAGCTTTGCAGTATAAATTCCAAGAGCAGCACTTATTATACACAAAAGCACTCCCGTTATAGAAAACACAGTTCCCAACATGTCTGGATTCTGAATGCCTGAGTTTACTGCTGGTTTTAATATCCCAAGAAAACTTAAGACACCGGAAACAAGAAAGAATATTCCTATCCAAAAGAAGATAACTCTCAATAAATCTTCTGTATAGTTAAGTTTTTTCATATTTATTTTCTCCACAAGCATTCCATCAAAATTTTTTATCCTGTTTCAATCATATCTAATTTTACTTCAATTTAGTTAAATCCTCTAAATACATTTCTGTATGTCCACACTCTGGACAGACTGCAACTTTAACATCATCTATAGTTGTCGTTTTTTGTTTTTCATCTACATCTACAACGATCCCATAGCCACCGCCATTAACTTTAAGTCTTAAATCCGCTCTCATGACTGTTCCACACTTTTCGCATTTTCTCATTGCTGTCCTCCAAATATATGTTTCGCTTTCCTATTTTTCTTACTATATAATAGCAGACAAAATATTAACCACTGAATGATCTACCGTTCATACGATGCAATGATTTCCTTACTATCCGCTATTTTATAATCAAGCGTTTCCAAATTACCAATCAAATCAAATGTCATATCCGCATTAACTTGCAATTCATCTTCAATCTTAACTGCAGACGGCTCAACTTTTAGAAATACTGTTAATCCATAAGGCTTCGTTTCAGACTGTATCTGTATGCTATCATAAGAATATCCTTCCGGATACTCTTGCCCACTTACAATATTTATAACATTCGAAGAATCTCCTACATAATCTGTCTTGTACTGTGACAGGTCAGGAATCTCGTACAGTTCTTCTTTTCTGCCACATGCAGAAAGCAATATTGCTGATACCGTAAATAAAATAATTGGAATTACTTTTTTCATCATGAACCAGCTCCTCTTCACACTTTGATATGAAACAGCCTGCCCAATGAAACAGAAACTGCCATATATCTGATTCTTTATTTATAGATCAGCCTTTAAACAAACGAAGCATAAATCATAAAAATTTCTGCGATCAATATAATTCCTAAAACACAATCAATCATTAGGTTATATTGACCAACTGTTAGCCAAGTCTTCGAATGCATCAGAACATACTTTATACTTTTTATACCACTCAAGATTGTAACAGTCAGAAGGAGTATCGGCATTAAAAAAATTTCTATCTTATTGCCAAAGTCATCTGCGACTCCATTCCCAGCAAAGTGAACGGGAATAATCTCCGGTAAGAAAAAGAAGCTTATTATTGCAATCGCAATTCCAACGATGCAAATTCCCCATGTTAATTTCCTGCTGCTTATACCATCCATAACAGTGCCTTCCTCTCATATGTCAGATACTGGTACTTACTCAAAGCTCTCTAATAAGCTTACTTTTTGAGCAATTCTATAACAACCCAGCATGTAGCTATTGTTTGCATCAGAAAAACGAAATCACACACATATTTCATTCCAAATTTCAGAGAAGAGCTTCCAATCAGTCCAAAACCTATGCAAGTCGCACCTATGCTGAATATCAGAGCCAGAATACAAATAAGTACCTTATATTCTTTTCTCATATCCCTTTTCTCCCACATCTATATTAATTTATTGATAAAAATTTAAGGTTCCATATTTCTATTTTACATGAAGAATATGCTGCCTTGCCTCATCCGGAACGATATCTAATAAATATGTTTCCTTAGAAGAAATTTTTTCAAGAAACTCATCCAGTAAATTTTCTTCCTTACCTTCTGCTATTGGCAGAAGTTCCTCATACAAAACTGTAGGAATTCCAATAGAATACTTTTCTTCCTCATATACGAGTGAACCAAATGTCCAGTTTTCTTGTTCCTCCGGACATAATTCCATGATTAACTCAACGATCGGCAAATAATGATACATTTGTAGAAAACTTAAATTGACTTTTATCTGTGTCGTTCCACCCTCTGGGTCTTTTTCCGTTATCTCTATTCTCTTTCCTGTTACGGTCATTACAACTAAAGAATTTTTTGGAAGTTTTCCATTTATCTTATCTATTGATTTTGCTTGAATATAACCACGTTCCATAGCATTTGAACTATAAGTGCTATAACCTTTTGATTCGAAAACACCATAATAACGGTTCGAATTGTTTATTGCTATTAGATCCGGTGATTTGTATGTAGTTTTTCCATTAGCTGAAAGAAATCGATGTTTTTCTATGGGTGGCTGTGAACTGAGTTTTAATACCATTGATAAATGAACCATATACTCATAACCATATTTTTTCTTTCCAAGTACCGTAGTAAGTATCATTCCAATCCAATAATTAATTGCACCAATTTCTGTACTATCCAAATAGACTTTTCTTGCAGGATCGAATAAAAGTTCTCCATTTGGCGATAAAGCAACATATGTTTCAAACAGTTTAATTTTGAAATATATCTCCTCTTTACGATTTCTTTTGTTCGCCTTGTTCAAATATATATCTGGCATCCCAGCTGACACAATAGCATCCATTAGTTCCACTCCGGTAAATGACAATGTTCCATTGCTTCTTTTATTGTGGTCAGAAATTTTTCCAGGTTCCAGATACAAATCTATATAGTAAATATCTCCACGTTTTATCTTCATTGCCTAATTCCTCACAATTAATCATAGTTTAGGCGTTTGCGAAACGCCACAAGCCGCATAAATACGGCATTTTTTGTTACCTA
>NZ_JAJDMI010000081.1:0-7114 GCF_020593505.1 Blautia sp. DFI.3.45 | reverse complement strand
TTGTTTATGAGGTCCCTGACCAGGAAGAACTTCCACAGAACGGACATGAACTGTCTATTGATCTGGGGCTTCACAACCTTATGACGTGTTATGATTCTGAAAATGGGAAGACGTTTATCCTGGGCAGGAAGTACCTTGAATTGGAAAGATATTTCCATAAAAAGATTGCAAGGGTGCAGGCCCAGTGGTATGGGCAGCAGTCCGGAAAGGGAGTAAAGCATCCGGTCACATCAAAACATATCAGGAAGTTATATAAGAGAAAACAAGACTCAGTAACGGACTATCTGCACAAGATCACAAGATATCTTGCAGAATACTGCCGGGAACAGGAGATCACCTGTGTCGTTACAGGGGATATCCGGAACATCCGGAGAGAAAAAGACCTGGGACACAGGACAAACCAGAAGCTTCACAGCCTGCCGTATAACAGGATCTACATCATGCTGGAATATAAGCTGAAAAGATATGGGATCCGTTTTGTAAAACAGGAAGAAAGTTATACCAGCCAGTGCAGCCCACTGTCACCGAAAGTGGAGAAAAGATATGCAGAGCCGTCCAAACGGAAAGAGAGAGGGTTGTACAGAGATGGAAACAGAACCTATAACGCAGATGCCGTAGGCGCATATAATATCCTGAGAAAATATCACTCCGTATCCGGAGTAAAAAAAGAACTGTCCGTAACCGGACTGAAAACACCGGAAATAATAAAAGTAGCTGTATAGCTCTAAAGAGCAAACAGTAGTGGTGCCATGGATGCACCCTGAAAAAAGGCGGTATCCCGCCTTAATTCAGATGCTCTGGTAACTCAGTTGCCGAGTAATTCACTCTGCTATATACTGATTGCATTCAAACACTTGCAATCCATATAGGATTTCACTGATTCAGTCAGAATCTCACTCCACATCAAATTTCTCCAGGCTTTCCAGTCTTGCTCTGTATTTGGAGTCATAGGCATCTGTAAACGAAGCCTCTTTCTTCATTTTTTCGAGAGCTGCTGCTGCTTTTTTAACTGTCTGGATAGTACCGGCACCTGCTACACAGCCGCCCGGACATGCCATTCCTTCCAAAAGATATCCATTATATTTACCAATCTTGGCCATCTGGAGCATCTTCTTACAGTTCTGCAGACCTTCTGCATTCATTACCTTTACTTCCCGATCAGGATCAATACGCTTCACCGCATGGACAACCGCTTCTGCCACACCACCGCTGACTGCGAAACCTCTTCCGTCAGCACTGGCATGAAACAGTGGTTCTCCTTCCGGAATATCTTTCCAGTCCACGCCTTTGGCATCAAACATTCCTGCTACTTCCTCGAAGGTCAGCACAAAATCCACATAGCTGCGGATACTCTTACGGCTGGCTTCCAGCTTCTTGGCTGCACAGGGACCTACGAAAACGATCTTACAATCTGGTTCCTTCTGCTTGATCAGCCTTGCAGTGAGAACCATAGGTGTCAGTGCCATAGAGATACATTTCGCCTGTTCCGGGAATAATTTCTTAGCCATCATAGACCAGGACGGACAACAGGATGTAGCCATGAAAGGAAGTTTCTCAGGAACTTCTTCCAAAAAGTCCTTTGCCTCCTCCACTGTGCACAGATCTGCACCGACGGCAACCTCTCTTACATCTGTAAAGCCAAGTGCCTGAAATGCTCCCCGTATCTTATTATTCTCCATACCCGGAAACTGGCCTGCAATGGCAGGCGCCACGATTGCATACACCGGTGTTTCACTTTTTAATGCCATAATAGTCTGGAAAATCTGTCCTTTGTCTACAATAGCACTGAACGGACAACTTACCAGACATTGTCCGCAGGATACACATTTATCCTGATCAATCTCTGCTCTTCCATATTCATCAGAGCCAATAGCATTCATACCGCATGCCTTTGAACATGGACGTTCCTGTTTGATGATTGCATTATACGGACAGGCTTCCAGACACTTTCCGCATTTGATACAGGCATCTTCATCAATATGGGATCTGCCGCCTTCCATATGCACTGCTTTCTTTGGACAGACTTCCACACAGGGATGCTCCAGGCACCCCTGACAGCCCTCTGTGATCATTACCCTTTTTTCAGGGCAGGAATTACAGGCAAACTTGATCACATTGATAAGCGGCGGTTCATAATACTTTTCCTCAATAACGCTGGCCTCCACACCTTTGGAAATTGGCGCATGCTCTGTAACCTTTCTCAGTGACATCCCCATTGCAACGCGAAGTCTCTCACCAACTACCGCTCTTTCCAGAAAAATACTGTCACGATAAGTCGCAATTTCACCGGGTACGATCTTGTAGGGAAGCTCTTCCAGCATCTCCGGAGACTGGCCTTCATATGCCATCCTCGCAATTTCTGTAAAAATTTTGTGTCTGATTTCTGTTTTGGATGAATACAGTCCTCTCATTTTTTCCTCCTGATTTTCGATTCGGATAACTGTACGGCAATCCAATGCAGGGACACCGAACAATTTCCATTTATAATTTCATCACTGCTGCAATCAGCACACTCATTTTTCCTCCTGCTGAACTTTCAGCCACTTCACAGAGAAACGAAATTCCGCTCATTTCCGTTTCCTTATCTGCATATCATATCACCAAATGCTTCCAGGCTCAACACAACATCAGAATTTTCGCTGAATTGTCGCCCCCGAAGTTGCTGTTCATATGTTGTTATCCCCAGATTCCACTCATCTGTTCCTCCAGATGGTCCAAGATATAATTATAAATATCTACGGACACACTGTCCGGATAGTGGGTTCCGTCTACGGTGGAAAATCCCTCAGATACCAGATGGGAATATACGTCTATGTAGGTAACTCCACTCAGGCTTGCCTGCATTGCCGCGTTAAAACTTTCAATCTCCGCATTACTGCAATAGGGATCATTCTGCACCGGACCTACAGACACGAAATAAGTCTGCGCTCCTCTGTTCCCCCATTCAGCAGCTTTGGAATTAATATAACTGATGTAGTCATTGACATGATAAAGATCATTAACACCCATCAGGATAATAACCGCTGTATTGTCCTCAATCTGATCTTCTACCTGCGGCACTCCTGTAGATACCATCCAGTCATATCCCATAGAAGAAAGACAGGACCAAATGCTGTCATCGTTTACCGCATCCCTCAATCCCTCTGTTCTGGAATCTCCGATAAATACCAGTTTATCTGCGGAGATAGTGTCCGGATGGTCTGGCTTGCTTAAAGTTCCCTGGTCTGCCGGATTCTGTTTATCTGTCTCAGTTTCCTGCTCCGGTGTTGGAGTAGATGCAGGTATTGGTGTTGCTTCAGGCATTGGTGTTGCTTCAGGTTTTTGTGTCAGTGCCGATTTGGATTTCGGTGCCGGCGGACCTGCCACTTCTGCCCCATGGACATCTGAAAACATACAGACAGCTGCAATACATGCGGTTAATACGATTTGTCCGGTTCTATATTTTTTCGTAAATATCATTCCCTTCTGCAGTAATACTTACGTTACTTTTCACATATCTCAACTCCCTGGAGTGTGTTGCTGTGAACAGTAACATACTTACATCCCAGGCAGCATATCCGGCCATGAGAGGATTTCTCCGGAAATAATTTCCTCGTAATCTCCCTCAATATCCTGGCTTCTGCCTGCTTCGAACACGTTTGTCTCCGCTCCCCAGACACGATCTTCATATTCCCATATATGGAATCTCAGACCGCGAAACATAAAGTCGATGCTTCCGCATCCGTTTTCCTCTGTATATTCATAATGAATTTTCTTTGTTTTTAACGCTTCCTGTACTTTTTCCAAACGCATAAAATACCTCCTGATTATCTGTACAGTACCCTCTGTAATATAATACAGATAACTTTCACTGTAAAAAAATGTTCTCGTGTACACCCATCAAAAGTCAAACAGATATTCGCAATCCGCTTCGCTACACAGCTCTACATATGCTCTTAATCCTGACGCCATTATACAAAACGAATTATATCATACTCTGCTGCATAATATGTAATCTGAATGCCACTTCACAATTGCCGTTACTGTTCACTCCGTTCACAGTAACTTAGCCAAAATTCATTCCTGATTGCCTGTGGCAATGGAATATTGGTTTGTATGTCTCGGGATTTTGGCATATTCATGACAAAACACCTCGCGGATAGTGGTGTGTGAACAGTAACCAATTGCCCATTCTACATTCTAATCGATATTCACTCATCTTTATTTCTGTCTTTTCTTCGTTGGTATCGCCAGAATAATGATCGTAGCAATTACAAACAAAGTTCCAAGCATCATCTCTTTTTTTGGTTTTGTTTACTTTCATTGTTCGTTTGCATATTTCTGTTATCTTTCCTGTCTGTATTATTATGGATTCTGAATATTTGAGAATAAGTATAATCTGCTGTAACGACACTTGTCAAGAAAACAAAATACCGCAGAGACTTTCTTTGTCTCTGCGGCGATTTATAGCCCTGTTATAATCAGATATAATTTCCATCATGTACACTCTGCACTGTAAATGCAGATTTCTTTTTCACGAAATCAATCGCATCTTTCACAGTGATTCCGTCAATCTGCCAGTTCGCATAGAAACCATCCAGAGTCTTTAATGTCTCGTCTTTTGCTGTATTTTCATCAAGAACAAGAAGTACGATCAGACCTGCTGCCTTAAGATGGCGGACAGTTTCTGCATAGTTTTCACTCGCTGCCGGATGATACAGATAGGTATGTTTTCCAAGTACAGTCAGTCCCTTTTCTACCTGCTCTGCAAAATCAAGAGTGATTCCTTCTTTACCGATCGGGAATTCCACTACTACCGGTGTCTGACCTTTCAGTCCTGCACGAACCTGCTCGTCCACTTTTCCGATCTGGGATCTATCCTGAGAAACAAAGGTTTTTCTCACAACACCGCAGGCAGAAGTCATATTTGTGACACGATCTATCAGAATCAGCTCACCCAGTGTTCTGTGCCTGTCAAATTCGTCTACAACGATCTTCTCTGAGAATTCCAGAGTACAGGAAGCAATCTCATTTTTCTTTAAGGTATATGCGCTTTTCTTTTCACCTGTATTAACATCCACAGAATAATTGATCTTTGTAACCAGGCCGGGGATCATCTTTGTACCGATTTTTACAAAGAAGTTCTTGCCATCCGTAAGAGCATTGTCATCCATCCAGAGGATATCTGCTTCCACAGAGTCTGTAAGAACTGCGCCGGAATCAATGGCAAGTACACATCCGCGGGAAACATCTACTTCTCTGTCAAGCTGGATGGTAACAGGCTGTCCCTGTACAGCTTCCTGAACTTCTTTATCGCCAACAAGAATACTCTTTACATGAGCTTCTTCTTTACTGGGAAGAGTAGTCACAAGGTCGCCTGCCCTGATGGCACCATTCTCAATCTGTCCCTGGAATCCGCGAAACTCATGGTTTGGTCTGCAGACTCTCTGTACAGGCATATAGAAGCCCTTCTCTGTATCTTCCTTAATGTCTACGGTTTCCAGATGGGAAAGAAGCGCCTCACCTTTATACCATGGCATGTTGTCAGATTTGGTTGTAACGTTGTCACCTTCTGTGGCAGATACCGGAATAATAGTTACATTGGCAAGTTTCAGTTCTTCTATCAGTGCTGCGATCTGATTCTCAATGTCGCGGAAACGTTTTTCATCATATTCAATAAGATCCATTTTGTTTACTGCAAATACAAAGTAACGGATTCCCATCAATGCGCAGATTCTTGCATGACGTCTTGTCTGTACCAGTACTCCCTGTGAAGCATCCACCAGGATAACTGCCAGATCTGCAAAGGACGCACCCACTGCCATGTTTCTTGTATATTCTTCATGTCCGGGTGTATCTGCAACAATGAAGCTTCTGTTATCTGTTGTAAAATAACGGTATGCAACATCAATGGTGATTCCCTGTTCACGCTCTGCCATCAGACCGTCCAGAAGAAGAGAATAATCAATGGCACCGCCTCTGCTTCCTACTTTGGAATCCAGCTCCAGAGCTTTCTCCTGATCTGTATAGAGAAGCTTTGCATCATAAAGAATATGTCCGATCAGAGTGGATTTTCCATCATCCACACTTCCGCATGTAATAAATTTCAATAATCCTTTCATTCTAGAAATACCCCTCTCTCTTTCTTCTCTCCATGCTGCCTGCTGCCTCGTGGTCGATCACCCTGCTGGTACGTTCAGAAGAAACAGCACTTAACGTCTCATCAATAATCTCATCCAGAGTATCTGCTTCAGATTCAATACCTCCAGTAAGCGGATAGCATCCAAGAGTACGGAATCTGACTTTTTTGTTTTCAATCTTTTCACCCGGACGGAGTTTTAATCTGTCATCATCCACCATAATGATATTTCCGTCTCTGTAGATGACCGGTCTTTCTTTCGCAAAATATAACGGTACAATTTCGATATTTTCACGCTGAATGTACTGCCAGATATCCTTTTCTGTCCAGTTGGAAATTGGGAATACTCGCATACTCTCTCCCTTCTGGATCTTAGTGTTATAAAGCTTCCACATCTCCGGTCTCTGGTTTTTCGGATCCCATGCCTGAGCTGAATTACGGAAAGAGAAGATTCTTTCTTTTGCTCTGGATTTCTCCTCATCACGACGGCCGCCTCCAAATGCCGCTGTAAATCCATATTTGGTCAGAGCCTGTTTTAAGGCCTGTGTTTTCATGATATCTGTATATGCAGAACCATTGTCAAATGGGTTGATTCCTGCCTTTACACCCTCTTCATTGGTGTAAACCAGCATATCAATTCCGTTTTCCTTTGCGATTCTGTCGCGGAATTCGATCATCTCATGAAATTTCCATGTAGTATCAATGTGAAGAAAGGGAAAAGGCGGTTTCTCCGGGTAAAATGCCTTCATCGCCAGATGGAGCATAACGGAGCTGTCCTTTCCTATAGAATAGAGCATAACCGGCTTTTCACACTCGGCTGCTACTTCTCGCATAATATAAATCGCCTCTGCCTCAAGCGCATCAAGATGAGATAAGTTACTCATTGCATTATCCTCCTCTGTTTGTTTATACTCGGAATCTTTTCGTACTTGAGCAAATACACTAGAGCGTGTCTGAAAAATAAAAATTGCACAAAACGCATGTTTTATTTCCCTT
>NZ_JAJDMI010000080.1:0-7545 GCF_020593505.1 Blautia sp. DFI.3.45 | reverse complement strand
GCCTTTGGAATATGCAAGATTATATCTTGATGGCAATTTACAGATGTGGGTGGATGCAGAAGATTCATTAGAACTTTATTAAGCAAGAAGTGAAATATTGTTGTAGATCTATCTCATTTCTTGAGGGTTCTTAAGATGCAAGATGATTGCTAATACGCATTTTACAATAGAGTTTAATTTTTAAAACTGTATGGTGGAAAGCAAGTCTGAAATGGCTTGCTTTTTGCTTTACAACGAGGGTGGTTACTGTATAATGAAATATGAAGTAAAAAGCAGTAATTTGATATGAAGCAATAAAGGAAATACATGATGGAAAAATATAAAATTCTAATAGTTGAAGATGATGTTGATTTGAGAGAGGGACTTTCCTTCTCCTTTTCTGGTGATGGATATGATGTGACAGAGACAGGGACAAAAAAGGATGGTTTACAAGAAATCGCAAACGGTGGTTATGATATTGTATTTTTGGATTGTAACCTGCCGGACGGAACGGGCTTTGAACTCTGTAAAGAAGTTCGTAGCTACAGCAATATCCCAATCATTATGCTGACTGCTCGTGATACAGAAATGGATGAGATAAAGGCTTTAGAATTAGGGGTAAATGATTACTTGTCAAAACCATTTTCTCTGGGTGTATTAAAAGCAAGAATGAAGCGGATACTTCAAGAAAAATCTGAAAGTACAAAGATTGTTACAGGTTCATTAAGCATAGACCAGAGTACTTGTAAAGTATATAAAAGAGGTTCAGAAATCTCTCTTAGCAAATTGGAATACCGTCTGTTGGTGTATTTGATTGAAAATAAGAATCATATCCTTTCTAAGGAGCAGATTTTAGAGAAGATATGGGATAGTGATGGAAAATATGTAGATAACAATACGGTGTCTGTGAATATCAGCAGGCTTCGTACAAAGATAGAGGATGATGTATCGAAACCAAAATGGATTCAAACAGTTCATGGAATCGGATATATCTGGAAGGAATAAAGAGATGTGGATTACGATACTTTTAGCAGTGCTTTTGTGTTTGTCGATTGGATATAGCATATATCAAAAAAGAAAAACATATCGCCTGATTGACCGTTTGCTGGACAGTGTGTTAAATCGGGAAATGATTGCAGCTTCTGATGTGGAAGAAGGAGAATATTCTGCCCTTGTCAGTAAAATCAAGCAGATACAGGAAGTGCTTGATAATCACGTGAATAGTGCCGAACAAGAAAAAGAGCAGGTGAAAAGTCTGGTATCTAATATGTCTCATCAATTAAAAACGCCCTTAGCGAATATTTCTCTCTATGCAGAAATCTTAAGTAAAGAGGAAATTACATCAGAACGGAAAACATTGTTTTCTGAAAAAATGCAACGACAGATTGACAAGCTGAGTTGGATTGTGGAGTCTTTATCGAAGATGGTAAAATTGGAGCAAAATATTGATGGCTTTGAAGGAAAAGCAATAGGGATCAAGCAGACGATTTTAGACGCAGTAGATACGCTTTATGAGAAACTGGAAAAAAAGGAAATCAACTTTACATTGGAACCATTTGAGGACAGATTACTGTATCATAATCGAAAATGGACAGCAGAAGTATTTGTAAATTTGTTGGAAAATGCTGTTAAGTACACCGATAGAGGAGGAACTATTTCCATTTGTGTAAAAAGTTATGATTTATACACAGAGATTCAGATTGCAGATAATGGGCGTGGTATCCGGCAGGAGGAAATGACCGATATATTCAAACGATTTTATAGAAGCCCAGAAGTTGAGAATATGGAAGGTTCTGGGATTGGTTTGTATCTTTCTAATCTGATTTTGGAAAAAGAAAAAGGATATATGACGGTAGATTCCGAGTATGGAAAGGGAAGCTGTTTTTCTGTGTTCTTACAAAACTGTAAGAACTAATCATCCGTTTGTAAAGAAATTGCAAGATACGGCAGTTATACTGGATGTATCAAGAAAAGAGGAGTGATGACGGATGAGTATTTTAGAATTACGAAATGTTGAGAAAATATATGGAGAAAAAGATAATCAGGTAAAGGCACTACGGAATATCAATCTAAAAGTAGAAGAAGGCGAGTTTGTTGCCATTGTAGGCACATCTGGTTCAGGCAAATCTACTTGTCTTAATTTAATCGGTGGTCTGGATAATCCGACAAGTGGACAGATTTTTATAAAGAATAAAGAGATTGGTTCTCTTTCAAGAAAAGAACTGACGATTTTCCGTAGAAGAAATATAGGGTTTGTATTCCAGAATTATAGTTTAATGCCTGTGTTGAATGTGTATGATAACGTGGCATTGCCGGTTACATTTGACTGTGGAAAACATATTAACCGCAAATATATCGAAGAATTGTTGCGGGAACTGGGCATTTGGGAGAAACGCAAGAAATATCCAAACGAATTATCCGGCGGTCAGCAGCAAAGAGTTGCAATCGCCAGAGCTTTGGCAAATAAACCGAGTATCCTGCTTTGCGATGAACCGACAGGTAATTTGGACTCAGCCACAACCATTGAGGTTATGGGGTTATTAAAAACGAGTTGTCGTAAGTACAATCAGACGATTCTCATGGTAACGCATAATGAAGCCATTGCACAGACTTGCGACAGAGTAATTCATATTGAAGATGGTCAGATTGTTACAGGAAAGAGAAGATTTCCGGCAAAAGGCGGTGATGTCGTATGTTAAAGCTGGCATGGAAATATATGCGGTATTACAAGAGCCAGACATTTGCAATTTTTGCGAGTATTTTATTAACAGCATCATTGCTTTCCGGGATTTCTTCTTTGATTTACAGCAGTCAGAAAAGTGATCTGGCGAACAGCAAAACTATTTACGGAGACTGGCATTATTATATTGAAACGGATAAGGAACTTTTTAATTCTGTAGAAAGCGGTGAGAAAGGAAAAGGATATACGCTGGAACAGTGTGGAAAAATGGAAATCCGTGACGTTGTGGCAGAAGAATTTATGATCTGTTTTATCCATGCCGATGAAACTTATCGTCAAATGGCACACAGAGACTTGTTGGAAGGAACATTCCCTGAGAAAGAAAATGAAATTGCAGCGGATGGATTTGTGCTTAGTAATCTTGGATTTTCAGGGAATTTAGGAGATTCCCTTCGCATTGGTGAAAAAGAGTATATTGTTACTGGTGTTCTGAAAAGCGAATGGGCGGCAAGTTCCAGTGAAATGGAAGTTTTTGTAAGTGATTCTTTTAAAGGTCGAGGAAGCCAGACGTTTTTATATCTCAGTTTTAATGAAGATGAGAAGTTATATAAACAGTTGGATGCTTTTTTACAGGAACATAAATTATCTTCTGAATCGGTAGCAGAAAATGATGAAGTAATACAGTATCTTGGCGGAGAAGCACCAAGCAGCATTTCTGAAATCGTGAAATTTGGTCTGTTTGAAGAAGAAGGAAACTTCACTTATATCGTTTTGAAATTGCAGAGCGACTACAATCTGGCTTACAACGGAATGATTTTCCTGTTATGTCTGTTCAGTCTTTTCGTAGTTTACAGCGTATTCAGTATTTCTGTATCGAAGAGAACTTCTGAGTACGGAATATTACAGACATTAGGTATCAGTGAAGCGCAGATTGGTGGCACCTTACTTTTGGAACTTTGGACGTTATTTTTCATTGGATATCCGTTAGGATGTCTTTTAGGAAATGGTGTTTTAAGCCTTATGTATCAGAAATTTAGCGGTGTATTTGGTGGAAAAGGAATCAGTGGAGCAGGGAATGGTCTTTCTGTTGCGGACCATACGTTAGCAGAAGGAGAAAATACAGTAGAGTTTTTTGTTTCAAAGGAAGCTGTTGTGTTTGGTTTTGTATTTCTACTGATTTCGTTAGCACTCGTTGCCTTTCTCGTGGTTCGTTCCATGCGGAAAGATTCGCTGAAAACTGTGATGAGTGGAGATACTTCTTTTGTAAAAAGAAGAAAAATATACGCTATGCGAAATGTTAATATGGCAAATGTAGTGGTGCGGAAATTCATGTTTGCCAATAAACGAAAGGTAATAGGGATTTTATTATCCTTGTCTATCGGCGGTTGCATTTTCTTATGTACCACCTATATGGTAGAAAATTTGAAGGTTCACGCAGAACTTTCGCTGATATCGGATGATGGGCTTGGTTCTGAGTACCGTATTTCTTTAAAATCTGACTCGCTGAAGGATACGATTCCGGAGGCGGTAGCAGATAAGATTAAAAACATGCCGGAAACAGAGAATGTATATGCGACAAAGTATACGATGGGGGAATTACAGATTTCCAAAAACGAATTTTTGTCAGAAGAAGAATGGAGTGACTATTTCAAATATCAAAATCAGGAGCCGTATTATATCCAGAGATATGATGGGATCTGTAAGCAGCAGGAAGATGGAAATTATCGGATTAAATATAATGTGTACGGTTACGATGAAGCGATGATAGAACAGCTTCGGGATTTTATTCTGGAGGGAGAGATTCAGCCGGAAACAATAAAGAATAATAATCAAGTGATTGTGACGGCGAATATGGACGGTCAGGGAAATTACTTTTTTTATGGAAAGAAGCCGGGCGATACCATTACTCTTCGAGTACCAAAGACAGAAAACTATACAGATGAACTGTTAAAATTCCAAAGTGGCGAAGAAAACTATATTGAAAAAGAGTTTGAGATTGCGGCAATCGTAAACAGACCGTTGGCGCAGGAGAAAGATTTTCTGAATACAGAAGTCTGGAAAAATGCGCAGAGTGTGATTATGACAGGCGAACAGATGGAAGAAAACTTTGGAATTACAGATTATAGTTTTATCAATGCATCGCCGGCTGATAGTGCGGATGCAAAGATCGTGAGCAATCAGTTATTACAAGTAATCCGAGATGTTCCCAAGGCAGTATTGCAGGATTATACGACCGCAATTGCAACACAGAAAGGTTATCTTGGACAGCAGCAGATCTTCTTTTCCAGTATTGCAGTGATTCTGCTGATTATCAGCCTGTTCCATATCGTAAACAGCATGAGTCATACGATTCTGACCAGAAGAAGAGAGTACGGGATTATCAGAGCAATAGGGATTACGGACGGCGGATTTTACAAGATGATTTTACAGACAGGTATTCTGTATGGATTGTTGGCGGATGTATTTATCTATCTTATTTATAACAGAGTTCTTCGCAGAGTGATGAATTATTATCTGGCTCATGTGCTGCAGTTTTTACATTATACTACTAATATTCCGAATCTGGTTCTGAATGGAATTATGGTGCTGAATGTAGTGATTGCAGTAGTGGCAGTAATGTTTCCGGCTTGGAAGATGGGAAAAGAGAATATCATAAGTGAGATTAGAAGATAGATTTATAATCAGGATTTTTAGAATTTCTTTAGTGGTTAGTATCATTGGATATAGCAATAGAATTAGAGAGAATACCCAATCTTTATAAGTAACCAGAGGGCGACAGTAAAATACTGCCGCCCTTTCTTTTATCGGTTTGTCCAGTAAAGAGTGTTCAGATAACACCGGATTCCAAGATATATTCCCTGTATAAATAATAAAAGAAACAAAAGATTTATGGGCATTACTTTTTTGATTGATTCTCCAAAATAAATGATGACAACAGCACTTGTCAGTATCATTAGTAGAGTAATAACATCCCAACAGTTTTTCTTATATAATTCTATAATCTTTATTTCTATCAGTATCGCAAGTATCCCTGTTCCTGCTACGTATATTCCAACAACTAATATCAGCAATAACCAATATATGATTCCGGCTATAAACGCATTGGGAATTTTTGTACTGATCTGTGCCACAGATTGCCCAGCATCAATCGTCCATCCGATAAAAGTTTGTATGAATGACGCTGCATCATGGAAGAATGATTTACAATCGGAAAGGAGCACATCTGACTGTACTGCCTGAAAAAGAGTGGTTGTCAGCGAATACCATGCAAGAAGGAACAAGGTTGTTTGGAACATTACCGTTTTTGCTTTATATTGTCCTGCAAGTCGCTCTTTTTGTGTTTCGTATTTTGCTTTTGCATTCTGATAGTCTGTCCGGTCACAGGCTTCACATTTTTCATAGAGTACCGGCTTTTCTACCGGTATCTCTACGATTTTCTGATGTGTCCGGGCATAATCCCGTTGTTGTGTTAAGCATCGTATTTTATCTTGACATTCCCCGATCATGACGTTTGCGCTTCGCAGCTTCTCTTTCTCGATCTGCAATGCTCTGTCTGCCAGCTTCAAGTCGTTCTTTAATGCTTGAATATTCCCGGCTCTGTTCTCTTTGTTTAATTTCTCGTTCAAGGTCAGAGATTCGCTGAGCTGCGTCTTCAGTTCCACGATAAGCTGTTCTTTCTGTTCTAGTTCTTCTTGTATCTCCTCGGTCAAGAGCAGAAGTTCTTCCAACTGTTCGGCGTTCTTTGATTCTCTGGATTCGTTCATCTATATCACGTCCTTTCCTTATTTGCTGTTCCAGTTCAGCAATTCGGTGTTCTGTTTCAGCAATAAACTGTTTTCGCTGTTCAGAGTCTGTGCCAATTTCTGCCATTACTGATTTTCGTTTTCCAAAAGTTCTATCTTCGTTTTCTGTTCTTCCATCTTGGAAAGCAGTTCCTCGGTATTTGGCAAAATGTTGAGCAGCTCGGATAACTCGCTGTTTAATTTTTGCAATTTCTGATTCTGTTCCTGCATAAGAGAGAGTTGGGTGTCCCGGTTCTGCATTTCCAGAATCATTTCTGCCATTAAGGTCTGCTGTTCTTCGATTTGCCCAATCATGGATTCCATTAAGGGTATAATTTCCCGGCTTTCTTCTAATGTCATTTAATCGCTCCTTCCATAATGATAATGCACCCGATACTTTTCCAAAGGTGTCCAGTATCTTTTGCAATAACGTGTTTTGTTGTTTTATGATTTGATTTTCCGCTACTTTCCACGAACCTTTTATTTCCTGCCCGGCAAGAAACTTTTGTTCAATCTTTCTTGCGTCAGCGCCTTCATGGATGGTAGGAATCTGGAGTTTTCCCTGTTTTTCATAAGAACGGTGATCGACCTGATTATGCAAAGGAAGATGTTCATTACACACCTTTGCCCATTCACTCCGCCACAGTTCACAATTTTTTGGATTGTTCCATCCGGTAGCATCGGTCAGCACCCGTTTCCATTGCAGGCGGTTTCTTGCACCCATCTTCTGAATTCCGTTTTCGTCTAATACAGGGATACGGATTCCATGACGGTCAGGGTTTTTCTTATCCTGCCACCAGTTCGGATGGGATTCATCAATCACGATATTTCCGTTTTTATCTCTGACAAAATCCCAATCCTTGACTTCTTTCTTTCCCCAAGAATGATCCGGGTTAAAAGGACGCATAGTCAGAAGCAGATGGACATGGGGGTTGCCATCCCCTTTATCGTGGATACTCCAATCAGCACACATTCCTCTATCTACAAAAGTTTTTTGAATATAGTCAGTTGTATATTGAATTTGTTCCTGTCTGTTCCATTCTTTGGGAAGGGCAAATTCAAATGACCTGCCAAGTTGGGCATCTGCATTTTTTTCAATCTTCA
>NZ_JAJDMI010000008.1:0-123658 GCF_020593505.1 Blautia sp. DFI.3.45 | reverse complement strand
ATGACCCTCTGCTTGTAAGGCAGATGCTCTCCCAGCTGAGCTAAGATTCCATATTGCGCTTGTTTCAGGCGGCTTATTTGTTGTCCGCTCCGTAACTTGCTTTGCTATTATATAATGGATTTTGTCGGATGTCAACACCTTTTTTGAAACTTTTTTAATTTTTTTTATTTTTCTAATTGTTCATACATTTTAAATCCATCTTATCACCTGAATTTTCCAAAGAAATACAGGTAAATGAAACCCGGAAACAGAATTGCTCATGACAACAACTCTGATGTACCGACAAGTTGATTCTTGAAACAATCTTGTCGGTACACTAATTCCGGGCTTCTTCTTCAAGAACTATCTTTTTATGTGTAGCAGAAATTTTTACTGATTCTGCCTCTATATAATTTTAACTGTATGGTTTTAGCTATATAATCTTTGTTTCTATTTCTTATTTTGTAATCTTTACAGAATTTTTCTGTCCTTTGCCCTTGAAAAGCTTCTGGTATGCACTTAATTTTGCTGCCGGAACTTTGATTACTGCCTTAGCAGAAATTCCCTTTAATGCAGATGCTCCTACTGTTTTGAGCACTTTAGAATTAACTGTAATGGAAGTCAGCGCTTTACATCCGTTAAACGCCTGTTTTCCAATTGTGGTTACTTTGGATCCTATCGTGACTTTTTTCAGTTTTGTGCAGCCATTAAATGCTTTATCACCAATTGCTGTTACATTAAATGTATAACCATTAATTTTTACTGTTGCAGGAACAGATGCACTTGTAAGAGTTTTCTCTGCCGGAGCATAAACGCTTACTGTTCCATTCTTGTATGCGGATTTAGTTACCTTGTATTTCAGGTTTCCGGATGTGTATACCTTTCCTTTTGCCGGAATCGCCGCAATTTCGAAATTCTGGATCGCTGTGCCAACATAATTGCCTTTACCTGTAATGATCACAGATGCTGTGGAGCCGGCTTTTGTGTTATTTGCATAGGAAACGGTGTAGTCTGTTCCGGCTTTCAGTTTCTTGCCGTTTAAGGTTACTGTTACTGACGGTTTAAGCGCCTTACCTGCATAAAGTTGAGTCTTGATTGTAGAAATTTGTGCAGATGCGATGCTGTTCAGAGATTGACCTGAGAACTCATAGTATGCAGGAATCTCAACAGCTTTTATTTTCTCTTCATTTGTCCACCAGTCTACATAAAATAAACGATGTTTATTTCCATCAATTCCGGCTGTTAAACCTTCGAATTCATCCAGATGAATGTATCGAGGAAGTACTACTCCATATTTTTTCTCACCATTTACATCAAATCTAAACTGCGCCAGAAGTCTGTTTGTAGAATATTCTTCATCCAGACTAGCATTGACCGTAACAAGATTTATTTCTTCATTCTTGTATATTTTTGTAAAGTAAAACCAGTCATTATCCTCTGTCTCATCCCATGCATACCTATATGTTGGATCAAAACAGTCTTTCGATACAGGAACGCCTGCTGCCTGCGCTTCTTTTGTATCAAACTGTCGAACGATCAGATTTCTTGAATATGTCTCACCTTCCGTTTCATATGTACCAAGTTTCAATGCTCCACCTATATACAGCTGCGCTGTCTGTTTTCCGTTTGTTCCAAGATAAATCTGCGGAATTGCTGTCTGAGAGTATTCTGCACTGTCAATTTCACCAAATTTCAGATAAGCTCCCGGCTGTCCATAAATGGTTATTTCCGGATTAATCACTGCTTTCTCAAAATTCAGATATTCAGATACAACCAGACATACACCCTCTTCTGATGTCAGTTCTTTACAGTTCAGGCTCTTCACTACAGCATCCGCAATCTTAATTTTATCTGCTGTTACATTTGCATTTAATCTGGCATTCATAAGTTCCACTTCTCCAGAGCCTGTAAAGGTTAAAGTATTCGCCTTTACAAGAATCCTGGACAGTGACAGTTTCTTGCCTGCCGGAACATTTACAGAAGAAATTGAAACCGGAACAAAATTATCTGTATCTGTGCTTTCGTCATAATTATTCTGTCCCTCTATCTTCAGTGCTTTCGCAGCACTTGGAACAGTAAGCGTTCCACTGATCTTGGTGTTAGCTTTCATATTCATCAGATAATAACCACTGGCATTGTTCTTCTTCTGATATGCATTTATATATCTTTCCGCCTGTGCTGTCGGTGCGACATTAATCCACACACATCCTCCATCAGGGAATTCTGCCCTTCCGCATGCCTCGAAAATCTCCTTTGCTGACATTCCTTCACAATCCCGGAATTCCTGAAGATCAACCGCATTATCTTTATCCGGATTCCAGATTTTTCCATTCATATCCTGAGTCGTACCATCTTCTGAATAGACCCAAATTCTGGAAAGCATTTCCACAATATCTTCGTCAGACATATCATATTTCACTGCCTGTGTACCAGCCGGAACAGGAATATCTTCCCATTCACCTTTCTCATCTGATGTCTTATATATAATTCCAATTCCGTAAGGACTGCTCCACTTCTCTCCATTTTCATTTTCAAACTCGCCAGTACCCCAGTCAAATGTTTTATGGAATACCGGAGCAGTCTTACTGTTTACAATGTGTATAAAAAAAGCATTTTCATCCTGTGGATTGTTTTTGATATTATCCGTTTCATTGTAAATATTAAAAAATTCACTGGCACCAAATACCTGCAGATCATGGCTGTTATTTCTCAGATATATATTTTCTACTCCGGAAATACCACCTATCGCATTATTCTGCCCACAAAAGATCACTTTATCATCGGAACCTGTTCCTTTTAATACGCTTCTCATATCCTGACAGAAGAAAGTTGTCGTTCCTTTTCCTTCTTTGATTTCAATCGTCTCTGGCGGATCTATCATACCCCAGAATACGATGTTTCCGTTCGGTGTAATACTTCTGGCTCTTGCATTCTCCACCAGTACTATCATCCCTTCAGGAGCCACAAAGTCTGCTGCATCTTCCAGATCCTGGACGCTTACAAAACAGTATCCTGTATTTTCTCCTTCGATACTGTTTAACGCATTTGAAAAAGTAGTGTCTTCTACTGTTTTCATGTCCACTTCCGGACGTTCTTCATTCTGCAGGGCATTATTGTACTGTTCCTCTGTTATATATGCCACTTCAAAAGATCCTTTTACCTGTTTAGCACCTGCTGCGTCTGTCGATGCCTCTGATTCTTCTGATGTAAATCCGTCCACTTCCGGCGCTTCGTCCGTATCAAAATCTGATACTTCTTCCCCGGATGTCCAGATTTCTGCCGTATCCTCTGCTTCGGCTTCTTCCTCCGTGCCCTGCATCTCTACAGTTTCTTCCCCCGAAGAAAATTCTGTGCCCATAACAGCTGCGCTTTCTGCCATAGGTGTTATGCACATAAGTGCTGCCAACAATAATGCGACTTGTTTTTTCTTCATACGTAAAACCCTCCTTTTTCTGGATTTGAGTGTATTAAAAAAAGCACCCTGCAAGATGTAATCGCAGCTTGCACAATTTGCGAGAATGATTTTTTTAGTACCTCTGTAATTTTATACACTGCCATCTTCATTTTTGACAGCGTTCAGAATCCCTTCAGGGATATCTTTCAAAAATATTTTACAGTAAAATCTCTTCCCCTATTTCATCCAGGAAGCTGTTCATCTCTTCTAGTGTCATCTTCTCTTCCAGTCCATAAATAATTGCTGCATCGTAACGTACGCGCGGATAAAGTCTCGGCTTCTGACCGATATCCAGAAGCCTTTGTGTATCCGACAGATCAAGAGAAAGGAGAAACGCACACTGCAGTAGTATTTTCCTTGTGGGGATTCGCTGACCGCCAAACAGTTTTCGTGCATAGGATTCTTCCAGATTCAGCTTTCGCACAATATCTTTCTTTTTCATTCCACGCTCTTCGATTATATGCTCAAGATAAAGCCCTACCTCTACCTTGTTTCCTCGTTCCCTTGCAAAATATGCGGCGCCTTCCTCTTTTATCATTCCCATGATTTCTTCTGTTTCTTTCATTTCTTCTCACACCTCTTTCCTGTTCATATCTCCCTTCTGCCAAAACCCGAGGTTATATTTTTTGATCTTTACCACTGTCCGTTATCTGATGACTGATCCATAATTAAAAAGCAGATATGATACTGTTAAGTGTACCATATCTGCCCATTTTAGAGCGGGACAATTTTGTCCCTTTTTATGTATAAATTTCAAAATCAGGGGAAGAATCTATCTTCATGATTTCTTCTTTTTGTTCCTCTGTACAGTGTACCTCCGTCAGTCCCGAATGTCCAAACAGCGGTTCAAAATTTTTAATATCTGCATTGGAAATATCTATTACCTGCAGATTCTTTGCTCCTGTGACAGGAGACAGATCTTTCACCAGACTGAAACTTACTGACAGGAAATTTAATGAAGGAAACTGTTCGATTCCTTCCAACGAAGAAATCTGTGTTGTGAATGCAAGTGTCTCCAGCTGTGTCATCCCTTTCAATGGTTTCAGATTCTCCAGTATGGTACTATCCCCCCACATGAACAGCGCCTTTAAGGTACTCATCTGCGAAAGAGTTTCGGCAGCCGCCTCATTTACATCACACATGCACAGAGTATCCAGTTTCTTCATCTCTGTCAATGGCTCAAATATATTGTTTTCTACTTCCATATTACTCATATCCAGGTAATCCAGGCTCAGATTTTTCAGAAAGTCTATATCTGTCAGATTCATCCCCTGTATATTTAATCTTAAAATGCCTGTGCATTCTCCAATCACTGACAGATTCTCTGCCGGATTCTCCATAATACAGAGGGTATCCAGATCTATCAGATTCAAAAGCACAGAGAAATCTGTGATCATATTCTTGCTCAGATAAAGTTTTTTCAAAGGCAGCTCTTTTAACCCGGAAATATCTTCGATTTTCTGGTTACACAGCGCAAGTTCCTCCAGATTTACCATTTGTGCCAGATCCGAAAGATCTGTAATATTTCCGCGCACAGATCCGAAGCTGCTGTCCTTTCCATCCACATGGCGGCCTTCACCCCAGAATGTGTCCTCATCATCAAGAATTTCTTTTCCGACAATGCGGAGTTTCCTTACATTCTCCAGCATAGAGGCAGTTATTTTGTCTGTCTTTGAAAGCCCCAGTTCCTTGCGCACGGCTTCTTCTATCAATTCTTCTCTGAAGATTATCTCTGCCTGTATCTGTTCTTCTGCCGCACTCTGTTCTGCCGTTTCAATCCTTTTGTTTTCAATCACTGTGCCATCCGGGGAAAAAATTGCCAGTATATAACCTGCTGCAATCAGTCCAAAGACTGCGCCTGCTTTTTTATAAACCTTTTTTCTATTGTTCGCCTGACATTTCTCAACTGCTCTCCTTAATTGCGCAGCATCCCCATATCTTTTATCAGGCTCAAAAGAGCAGGCCTTCTCTATGATCTTTTTCATTCTCCGGCTCACTGCACACTCAGAAAGCTGATTCATTTCATAGCTCTCTGAAACCATATACAGCATTGTCTGCCCGATTGCATACACATCTGTACGCTGGTCTGTCTGTGTATAGCCATACTGCTCTGGCGCCGCAGTTCCTCTGGTACCCACCACAAAAGTATCACGCGACCCATCTTTTTTATAACTGCGCATAGTACCGAAATCAATGAATACCACCTCACCACCAGGTGTGACCACTATATTCTCCGGTTTTATATCCCGGTGTATCATAGGCTCATCCGGATTCTGAAACTGCTCTGCTGTCTGGCATATCTTCCTGCTGATCCTGCAGATTTCCGCTTCTGATATGCCACCTTTTTGCAAAACCATCTGAGCCAGAGACATTCCCTCTATATATTCCCTTACCAGATACACTTCGCCATTTTCTTCAAATATCCTGTATGTCTTTGGAATCCCGGACAATTTCCTGTCCGCCATTTTTTCCATGATTTCCATTTCATTGCGCAGAAACTCCGCCTGCCTGTTACGCCCCCATTTAAGCACGCACAGGATTCCGGTAGCTGTCTCTTTCACCAGGAAAGTGGATGAATCTTCGCTTTCCTTCAGACATTCATATACAGTCCAGTGTTCTTGCATGTCTTCTGGCAAATAATCGTTCCATATCTTGTTCTCTTTCATACAATCTCTCCTGCTTTGGTATAACCGATCGCCGACAATCAAAAATGGGTCACATTTTTTCGCGTCACTATGATAATTTTATATCAGTTTCCCAATAAATCGGATTGTCTGTCGCTTTTTATAGAATTACTATAGATTGTATCAGAAAACTTATGGAAATCCTATATGTTTTTGCACAAAAAAAGATTCCCTCTCCAGTTTTACCTGAAAAAGGAATCTCCTGTTATCTTTACTTATTCAGCGTCTTCTGCTGTGTCAGTTGTATCTGCATTTTCTTCTGCCGTGTCATCTGCATTGTCTGCGTCTTTGCTGTCTGCATCATCTGCATCTTCTGTATCTATTTCTTCTGCATCTGAGCTTTCTTCAAAAGGAATTACTGCACCATCATATTTCTCATTGATAAAATCTTTAATCTCATCAGATTTCAGTACATCTACAAGTGCCTGAATCTTTTCGCTGTCTTCATTGCCTTCTTTTACTGCGATTACGTTTACATATGTCTTTGCTGCTTCAGAATCAGATTTCTCATATGCAAGTGCATCTTTTCCAACTGAGAAGCCTGCTTCCAGAGCATAGTTTCCGTTTAATACTACGTAAGCTGTCTCACCTGTAACACGTGCTACCTGTGCTGCTTCCAGCTCTACGATCTCCACATTGTGAGGATTCTCTGCAATATCCTTAACAGTTGCATTTAATCCTGCACCATCTTTCAGAGTGATGATTCCGTTATCCTGGAGAAGAAGAAGTGCTCTTGCTTCGTTTGTGGTATCATTTGGTACTGCGATGGAATCTCCGTCTTTCAGATCATCCAGGCTGTCTTTTGTTCCGGGATAGATTCCGAATGGCTCATAGTGAATACCGCCTGCATTTACAAGGTGTGTGCCCTTCTCCTCATTAAACTGATCCAGATATGGGATATGCTGGAAGTAGTTTGCATCAAACTCTCCACTCTCAACTACCTCGTTTGGTCTTACATAATCATCAAATACAGTAACCTCAAGGTCATATCCTTCTTTCTCAAGAAGTGGTTTTGCCTCCTCAAGTATCTCTGCGTGAGGTGTTGCAGACGCTGCAACTGTGATTGTCTTGTCATCATCCTTTGCGTAAACTCCTGTGCTTAAAGTTCCTGCTACTAATACTCCTGTTAAAACTGCTGCCACTAATTTTTTCATAATAATTGTCCTCCCGAATTTTATATTTTAACTTTTTTCATAACCATTTTATAATCAACGATTTCTTAAAACTACTTTCTTCTGTCAATCTTATTTGCGATCATCATTCCCACTGACTGGAAAATCTGTACCAGTACCACCAGCAGGATAACTGTGACGATCATAATATCTGACTGATATCTGTAATATCCATAGCGGATGGCGATATCACCAAGTCCGCCTCCTCCTACTGCACCGGACATGGCTGAATAACCAAGGATCGTTCCGATCGCAATAGTCGCTCCTGTGATCAGTGAAGTTCTGGCTTCTACCAGAAGAACCTTCACGATGATCCTTATATTGCTGGCACCCATAGCTCTGGCTGCCTCGATCACACCTGCATCTACCTCTTTAATAGACGATTCCACCATTCGTGCGATAAAAGGAATGGCAGCCACTACCAGAGGAACTACCGTTGCTGTTGATCCATAGCTCTTTCCCACCACTGCTCTGGTAAAAGGAATCAGCAGGATCAGTAAGATCAGAAACGGAATACTTCTCACAATATTTGCAATTGCATCCAGTATCTTATACAACACTGCATTTGGTTTCAGTCCCTCTTTATCAGACACTGCCAGCAGCACTCCCATAGGAAGTCCGAACAGGTATCCCAGAACTGTGGAAAGAACTGTCATGTAAAGTGTTTCTCCCACACCCTGGACAATCATCATTATTGTTTCATGATCCCACATATTCTGTCACCTCCCCGATTGCTAAACCTTTTTCTTTCAGATACTGCTTCATCATTTCTGTCCTGGTGCTGCCTTCCATGAACTCCAGTATCATCTCTCCCTTGGCTACACCACCTACATTCTTGGTATCTGCCTTCAGGATATTTACCGGTTCTCCGAAGGTAAGGATCAGATTTGCGATCACAGGCTCAAAAGCTGAATTCTCTGAAAATACAATTCGTATTTTCTCACCGCTTTTGATCTCTGCCTGTCCTTTTTCCCTGCCTGCATCCAGTCTGCTGTCTGCGTCGATATCAGAGCCTGTATCCTTTCGGATCAGTTCTTTGGCAACCTCTGACTGAGGATTTGCAAAAATATCTGCAACCAGTCCCTTCTCAACCACTTCACCCTCATACATGATCGCCACATGTGTACAGATTTCACGCACAACCGACATCTGATGAGTAATGATCACTATGGTGATTCCAAACTGTCTGTTAATCTTTTTCAGCAATTCCAGAATGGAAGAAGTAGTCTGCGGATCCAGTGCACTGGTAGCCTCATCACAAAGTAAGATTTTCGGATCCGATGCAAGTGCTCTTGCAATGGCAACCCTCTGCTTCTGACCACCGGAAAGCTGTGCAGGATAAGCATTCTGTCTGTCCCCCAGACCAACGATCTCCAAAAGCTCTGCTGCCCTCTTTCTGGCCTCTGCCTTCTTCTTTCCTTTTATATAAAGGGGAAAACAGACATTATCGATCACTGACTTCTGCATCAGCAGATTGAAATGCTGGAAGATCATACCAATCTCTTCCCTCTGTTTTCTCAATTCCTTCTCTGTCAAATCTCCAAGAGCCTTCCCATCTATCAGAACCTGTCCCTCTGTAGGAACCTCCAGAAAATTCATACATCGTACCAATGTACTCTTACCTGCCCCCGACATACCGATAATCCCATATATATCACCGGAATCGATATTCAGGTTCACATCCTTCAAAGCCTCGACCACGCCATCTTTCGTGTCAAAAGACTTCCGGACCTTCTCAATCACAATCCCAGACATCTCATTCTCCCTCTCTCTTATTCCCCGCTCCGTTGAGCATGAACATACTATACCACTACACTTCCAAATATGCCAATTCATAATATCTAGCACCAGTTATAGTTTAAAACTATATTTTTATCGCTTTACCACATCAAATTCTATATCTCCTGGATTTATTCAGAAAGAAAAACAGCAGGAGAAAGGTCATATTCCTTTCATCCTACTGCTTTGAAAACGTAATATTCATTAAATTCCATCATCCACATCCGGTTCTTTGGGATTTGCACTTTTGCATCCATTACAGGTCATCCTCTGCTATATTCATTTTGACTTGGATAATCCATCTGAGAATAATTTGTCGTTTTGTCCCATGTAACATGAACCTGAGTCAAGCGGATATTCGCAATCCGGATCCAGAATACGCACTTACCATTTTTACTCTTCCAGGTATTTTTTGCGCAGCATTTACAGTTACTGACATTACCATACAAAACAGTATCAAAAAACACCTGTCAAAATCGCTGAGAACTTTTTCTTCCTCTTAGCTCCTTATCTTTTAATTTTTTTCACAGATGAGAACGCACTGTAAACTTTCTTTCCTTTCACTGTCTGATATGCGCGGATTTTATACTGATAAGTAGTATTCTTTTTTAATCCCTTATCTGTAAAAGAAGTGGATCTTGTGTCACTGACTTTTTTCCATGTCTTTCCAGTCAGTTTGTATACTTCATAACCAGATGCACCTTTTGTCTTGGCCCAGGTTACTTTCCAGCTCTGTCAAGCCCCATCATATTTTTCCAGCCCCGGATAGGTTTCCAGGAAATATTCATATCTCTGTACCGGATTACAGGTAAGAATCATTTTTCTGTATTCATATTCCCTCATAGATGCCACACTCTGCATTCGATTACAGACCAGAGCAATTTCTATATTCTCCATAGCCAGCTTTCGAAGAACATCCGCTGATATCCTTACAATTTCACAATCCGTTATCAACTCCACTGTCAGGAAAGAGGTTATCTGCTTGTCCAAATTCATGATCCCTACCAAAGCTTTACCTTCTCGTTCTCTTTCATCAGCAAAGTTTTTGCTTTCAACTTACAGATTTCCGAGTTCTCCGCCAACACCTCCAGCACAGCTTCCGATTTTATTCCTATCACATTATGAAAAAAATCTTTCAGTTTTTCCTCTTCATTTTCCCTTTTTCTTTCATCACTCATACTTTTTCCTTTTTACACTCTCAAAATCACCAGACAAAACCATCTTGCTTAAAGTTACTGTTTATCCTGTTCTTTTGCAAACAAGATTTTCTCTAATTATATCTTATTGTCTGACAAATAGCAATTTCACCGCTTGATTCAAATCAAGTAATCAAAAATATTTTTCCCAAACATACCCTTCACAATTTTTACTGCTACACAAAAATAGCTATAAGACTTCATTTTTGAAATCCTATAGCTTTGCTATTGATAATATTACGTTGTATTTGTAATCATCAATTATTTTCCAGTAACCATTGGAACACGACTAATAAACCGAACAATACTTGTGTCTTTATTCTTTATCATATTCAAAAGTAACCGAAATCCTACTCATTTCTAAAACATATTTCGATAAGTCAAAATTACAATTTTCACACTTTAATTGATATAATATTCAACAACTAAACAAGGAGGCCATTTAACCATGAATAATGTAAAAATTATATGTATCGCAGGCAGTATCGTACTCGGTAGTATATTGCTATCCGGACAAGCTTTTGGCAAAGCCCCCTCAGATCTAATCACCCTTTCCGCCCCTAAGGAGCCTGAGGGGCAACATGTATCTTATGATATAGATGGTTCCGGCTCTTATTATGACAGTGAGTCAGATACAACTTACTATTTTGTCAAGGGGATTGTCACTTCTTATTCTAATCATACAAAAACCTTTTCACTGACTTCCGACGTCGGTGAAACTTATGAGTTACCGGCAGATACGGATATTAATATAACCGACTATCTCAACACAGAAGCACATATATGGTACTCAGAAGACTCTCAAAAAAACTTAAAATTACTTGTGTTCTCTCCTCAAATTTTTTGGGAACATATTAATGAGCTGGAATCAGATGAGCAAATTCCGGATGGTGCCACAGAAATTGATGGGACTCTTTCAAAATATATCTCTTTCTGGTTAACAGAAGATAAAATAGATGTTACTCTCTTATTTGTTGAGGACAACGATGGAAACACTCATATATATGCAGAGGATAACACATGCAATAATTGTAATAGTTCTGTTTTTGGCAAAACAATCGGCGACTATATCAAGTTATATGAAGATATGCATTTAAATTCTCAAGTATATGATGATTTTAATGTTGCATATCTTATATCAGAAGCATCGTCTTGACTTACCCAAATGTCTGGTTGAGAACCTGATGTTTTTTACATCAAACATATCATATATTTTAAATGCCGCAGCCAATATTTTCAAAGGCTGCGGCATTTTTGACTTAATTTTTCTTTCAAACATGTTGCTTCTTCTTTTGACTGCTGCAAATATGTTTATGTCACAAATTCAAAATATCTTTTGCTTTTTCTCTGTCTCTGATAATCATCCCATGGGCAGCTAACTTATCCAATTGCTCATCAAAAGTCAATGGCTTTTTCAAATCCATAAAATCACTCCTTAACGTAAAAAAGCTGAGCACAAGTCTCAGCTTGGTCCCCAATGCCAAAAAGGCTTCGGGCAACTCTGTTACATATAGTATATTCAAAAAGCCACGAAATTGCAATAGTTTTTATTATTTTCATCATCAAAAAAGGGCGCTGCCCAACCAGGCGAATACGCAAAGTTAATACACTCCTCCACACCACAATCCCGGCGCTGCCCTTAAAAGAAGCGCAAGGGTGGAGTCCAGAGGAGGGACAGCGCTTTCTGTCCTTCCTCTGGGAACCTTCCGTCCCGGAAAGAGTTTATTTAAAATATTCCACTCCAGACTCAAAGATCTTAATATCCTGCTGGCCATAGATGTTGATTGCAACACCATCCCCGCGACGTTCGCTATGTGCCATCTTACCAAGGATACGTCCATCCGGGCTGGTAATACCTTCAATGTTCATATAAGAACCATTGACATTCCATTCCTCATCAACACTGAGCTGTCCATCCGGAGTTACATACTGAGTTGCAACCTGTCCGTTTGCAAACAGCTTCTGCAGCCATTCTTCATTAGCAACGAAACGTCCCTCACCATGTGAAGCCGGGTTACAGTAAACACCGCCAAGCTGTGCCTTCTGCAGCCAAGGAGATTTATTACTAACAACCTTAGTATAAACCATCTTGGAGATATGGCGTCCGATGGTATTAAATGTCAGTGTAGGAGAATCTGCTTTCTGTCCGCAGATTTCACCGTAAGGTACAAGACCAAGCTTGATCAGAGCCTGGAATCCGTTACAGATACCAAGTGCCAGACCGTCTCTCTCATTGATCAGCTTCATAACAGCTTCTTTGATCTTCGCATTCTGGAATGCAGTTGCAAAGAATTTCGCGGAACCATCCGGTTCGTCACCTGCGGAGAATCCGCCTGGGAACATGATGATCTGTGCCTGATCGATTGCTTTCTCAAAGAGCTCTACAGAGTCATGGATATCTTCAGCAGTCAGGTTCTTGAATACTTTTACATCCACCTCTGCACCAGCACGCTCAAATGCACGTGTACTGTCATACTCGCAGTTTGTTCCAGGGAATACAGGAATAAATACGCGAGGTTTCGCAACTTTGTTCTTGCATACATAAATGCTGTCTGCACGATAAAGCTTCTCATCTCTGTCAGCTGCCTCTTTGTCATTCTCAGAAGAAACTGTCTTAAATACTTTTTCCAGAGTACCTTTCCATGCGTTTTCAGCTTCGTCTACAGTGATCACTGTATTTCCATAGGAGAAGTTACCGTCAGCAGTTACTTCACCGATCACTGTATAAGTGATGGAAAGCTCACCAACTTTACCATCCGGAACTTCCAGGATAATATCGCCAAATCCAGGTGCAAAGAAATCTCTCGGATCAAGGTTATGCTCAATCTTTACGCCCATGCCATTACCAAATGCCATCTTTGCAACTGCAGCTGCAATACCATGGCGGTCAAGTGCATAAGCAGAAACAACTTTGCCGTCCTGCATATCTTTATGAAGTTTTTCATACTGATCCATGATTCCTGCATAATCCGGCAGATCATACTGATCCTTCGGTGCACGAAGCCATACCAGTTTGTTTCCTGCTTTCTTTAATTCCGGTGTGATCACATCCTGGATTTTCGCAACGTCAACTGCGAAAGATACCAGTGTAGGAGGTACATCAATATCATTGAATGTACCGGACATACTGTCCTTACCACCGATAGATGGAAGTCCGAATCCCATCTGTGCTGCATAAGCACCGAGAAGTGCTGCGAAAGGCTGGCTCCATCTCTTAGGATCTTCTGTCATACGACGGAAGTATTCCTGGAATGTGAAACGGATTTTCTTATAGTCACCGCCTGTAGCCACGATTCTTGCAACGGATTCTGTTACTGCATAAGCAGCTCCGTGATATGGGCTCCAGGAAGATAAGTACGGGTCAAAACCATAGCTCATCATGGTTACGGTATCTGTCTTGCCATTCTGTACCGGAACCTTTGCTACCATGGACTGAGTCTCTGTGAGCTGATATTTACCACCGTATGGCATAAATACACTGCCAGCTCCGATAGAACCGTCGAACATTTCCACAAGTCCTTTCTGAGAGCATACATTTAAGTCTGCCAGAGTTTCCATCCATTTAGCTTTTACATCAGCTACATCCGGGCGCTCTTCAAAGAGGTTGCCTTCTTTGTTCGGGATTTCTACTTCTACTGTTGTCTCCTGATGTGCGCCGTTAGTATCCAGGAATGCACGGGAAATATTTACAATTTCTTTTCCTCTCCATACAAGTACCAGACGAGGATCCTCTGTTACAACTGCAACCGGAATTGCCTCCAGGTTCTCTTCATTTGCATAGCCAAGGAAAGTATCTACATCCTTCGGATCAACTACTACAGCCATACGTTCCTGAGATTCGGAGATTGCGATTTCAGTTCCGTCAAGACCTGCATATTTCTTCGGAACCTTGTCAAGGTCTACTCTAAGACCTGCTGCCAGCTCACCGATAGCAACGGAAACACCGCCTGCACCAAAGTCATTACATTTCTTGATGATATGGCTGACTTCTTCACGGCGGAACATACGCTGGATCTTACGCTCAGTAGGAGCATTACCTTTCTGTACCTCAGCGCCACATACTTCGATAGAAGCTTCTGTATGAACCTTGGAAGAACCGGTAGCGCCACCGATACCGTCACGTCCTGTACGTCCTCCAAGTAAGATAATGATATCTCCCGGATCAGAATTCTCGCGGATTACTGCGCGTCTGGGAGCAGCACCCATAACAGCACCGATCTCCATACGTTTCGCTACATAGTTAGGATGGTAAACTTCTTTTACATAACCTGTTGCAAGACCGATCTGGTTTCCATAGGAGCTGTAACCATGAGCTGCGCTTCTTACCAGTTTCTTCTGCGGAAGTTTACCCTTGAGAGTTTCTTTTACAGAAACAGTAGGATCTGCCGCACCTGTTACACGCATTGCCTGATATACATAGGTACGTCCTGAAAGCGGGTCACGGATCGCACCGCCAAGGCAGGTAGCTGCACCACCGAATGGTTCGATCTCAGTAGGATGGTTATGTGTCTCGTTCTTGAAGTTGATCAGCCATTCCTCTTCTTTACCGTCTACATCTACAGGAACTACAATACTGCAGGCATTGATCTCATCAGATTCTTCCTGATCAGCAAGCTTTCCTTCTGCTTTCAGTTTCTTCATAGCCATCAGAGCCAGATCCATCAGGCAGACAAATTTGTCCTTACGGCCCTTGTAAAGTTCTTCTCTGTCAGCAAGATATTTGTTGTAGGTATCTACGATCGGTGCCTTGTAATCACCTTCGTCAAATTTTACATCTGTCAGTTCTGTGGAGAAGGTTGTGTGACGGCAGTGATCTGACCAGTAGGTATCCAGTACACGGATCTCTGTCATGGACGGATCACGTTTCTCTTCTTCCTTGAAATAATGCTGGATATGCTGGAAATCCTTGAATGTCATGGCAAGATTTAAGGAAGCATAAAGTTCCTTTAATTCTGCTTCCGGCATTTCCTTGAATCCGTCAAAGATTTTTACATCTTCCGGTTCCGGGAATACAGTTACCAGTGTTTCCGGTTTCTGCAGACCTGTCTCACGGGAATCTACAGGGTTGATGCAGTGATGCTTGATAGCATCAAATTCTTCATCTGTGATAGTTCCTTCAATTACATAAGTAGTTGCGGAACGAATGATAGGCTGTGCATTCTCATCCAGGAACTGTACACACTGAACAGCAGAATCTGCTCTCTGGTCAAACTGTCCCGGTAAAAATTCTACAGAGAAGATGCGGGAGCCTTCTGCTGCCTCAAAATTCTCCAGATATAAATCATCTACAGGTGGCTCTGCAAAAACAGTTTTGCATGCTTTATCAAAAACTTCATCAGAAATATTTTCTACATCATAGCGGATCAGCACACGTACTGCTGTTACGGATTTAATTCCCAGATAGCTGCTGACCTCATGTTTTAATTCCTTTGCCTGTACAGCGAAGGCCGGTTTCTTTTCTACATAGACACGTCTTACGTTACTCATAGAAACTCCTTTCTTGTGTATGCATTGTTTTAAAAATGCTTTAAAAGCACCTTGCAGCCCGACTCCAGTGAACCTGCTGCTTGAACTATTGCTTTCTTTATAGTATCATAGGAAATATCATTAGTAAAATTAATATATCTTATATTTTTTATTAATACAATTAATTAATCACCGTTCACACTCCACTGTCGACGAGATATTGGGGAATGAATATGCCAAAATCCCGAGACATACAATCTAAAGTTCCATTGCTGCCGACAATTTGTATCATCACATTATTTTATGAAAGGATTTATTTCTATGGATATTAATCTTGAACTATACAAAGTATTCTACTATGTTGCCACCACCCTCAGCTTCTCAGAGGCCTCCCGCCAGCTTTTTATCTCCCAGTCAGCAGTCAGCCAGTCCATTAAAACTCTGGAAAAGAAGCTAAATCATCCTCTTTTTATCCGCAGTACCAAAAAAGTATTGTTAACTCCTGAAGGAGAACTTCTGCTCCAGCATGTAAAACCGGCTCTCCAACTTCTGGACGAGGGAGAATCTCTCCTGTCAGGAGACAATCTGCTGAAAGGCCAGCTGCGTATTGCTGCCAGCGATACGATCTGCCGATATTTTCTCATTGATTATCTTCAGAAATTCCATCAAACCTATCCGGATGTCCGTATCAAAGTCACAAACAGTACCTCCATCGGCTGTGCAGAGCTTCTGGAGAAAGGTCAGGCAGATCTGATTGTATGCAACTGTCCTAATTCCAGACTTGGCAGTCATTTTCAGACACGTGTGCTAAAAGAATTCCACGATGTATTCGTTGCCAATACGGATTACTTTCCTGTACACACTGTTCAGACTGAACTGCAGGAGCTTCTGAACTATCCGATCCTGATGCTTTCCCCCAAAAGTACCACCAGCGAATATCTGCGAGAGGCATTTACAGCCCATAATCTCAAGCTTCTTCCTGAAGTAGAGTTAAACAGTAATGACCTGCTTCTGGACCTGGCACGGATCGGACTGGGAATTGCCTGCGTTCCTGATTATATGTTAAAAGAAAATGATCAGCTGACACCGCTCATGTTAAAAGAGCCTCTTCCCGGACGTCAGCTTATACTTGCCCAGCATGACAGTCTTACTGTCTCTCAGGCTGCTGAACGCTTTATTGAAATGTTTACTTCCATATGATCATCATACTCATCAAAAAATTTCCTTCAAAAATACTACAGATAGTTTTTTACAGGATTTTCATACTATAAAATTCCCATACTATAAAATTTCTATGCTGCAGTTACAAAGCCTTTGTACAATAAAAGAAGTCCTCACTCAGTACTGAAACAACAATTTTTATAATCGCGTTTCTTACTGAATGAGAACTTCTTATTATTTTCTATTCTGTTTTTCAGTCTGAAGTCCGGCAGATATTCACAATCCGCTTCGCTATTTGGTCAACTTTCTTATTTCGGCATTACAGCCAGCGCATCAGTAATATACTGATTATCGATTGCTGCAAAGAAGCCGCCGTCTGCCTTGGTTGCATAATCCATATCAATCGGCATTTTTCCAAGTACAGGAACCTTCAGCTCTGCTGCGATTTCATCAATATGGCTCTCACCAAAGACTTTGATCTCTTTTCCGCAGTCCGGACATTTCACATAGCTGTAGTTCTCTACGATTCCAAGTACCGGTATCTTCATCATCTCAGCCATATTAAAGGCTTTCTTAACGATCATCTTAACCAGATCCTGAGGTGATGTTACGATCACGATTCCTTCGATTGGCAGAGACTGGAATGCTGTAAGCGGAACATCACCTGTTCCAGGAGGCATATCCACAAACAGATAGTCTACGTCGCCCCAGATAACATCTGTCCAGAACTGTTTTACCATATTTGCAAGAACCGGACCTCTCCAGATTACAGGAGTATCCTCTGTAGGAAGCAGAAGGTTGATGGACATTACCTTGATCCCGTTTTTTGTGATCATCGGGTAGATACCTTCATCATTTGCCATTGCTGCACCCTTTAATCCATACATTTTCGGAATGGACGGTCCTGTGATATCCGCATCCAGGATACCGACTTTGTATCCCTGTGCTGCCATCATGTTTGCCAGAGAGCCTGTTACGAAGGATTTACCAACGCCACCCTTTCCGCTGACAACCCCGATCACATGTTTTACATTTGACTGAGCATTCATTTCTGCCTGAAAACTCTGCTGTTTCTTGCTGCTGGAACAACCTTCGCAGCTTGCTTTGTCGCATGAAGTGTTGTTACATTCTTTTGCCATAATTAATCTTCTCCTTTATATTTACGCACTGCTGTACTGACAAAATATTGTTACTGTTCACTCTGTTCACAGTAACGTAGCCAAAATTCATTCCAGATTGCCTACGGCAATGGAATTTTGGCTTGTATGTCTCGGGATTTTGGCATCTTCATGCCAAAACACCTCGCGGGATAGTGGTGTGTGAACAATAACAAAATATTCTCTATTGCCAGTGTGGAGCGTGTCTGAAAAATCATTCCCACAAATTGTGACGCACATATTGCGTAAAGCATTTTTCAAACAAGCTCCAGAGTACGCATATTACTTTACAAATCTGTCAATTGCTACCTCAAGTTCTTTAATTGCCTCTTTATCACCATGTTCCACTGCATCTACGATACAGTGTTCGATATGATCCTGCAGAATGATCTTACCTGTATTATTGATAGCAGATTTCACTGCTGAAAGCTGTATCAGAACTTCCGCACAGTCTCTTCCGTCCTCTATCATACGTTTGATAGATTCCATATGTCCGATTGCTCTGGACATACGATTCAGCACTGCCTTTGTATGTGCATGACTGTGATGATGCCCATGCTCCCCATGAGAATGTTCAACTACCGTCCCATCCTCCAGTACATGCGTATGTGTCTTTTGTTCCTCGGCCATAACATTCCCCTTTCTCTTTCAGAATATCCGATTCTTTACCGCTTATCTGTCTTTATATCCTCACACACTGTCTGTGGCTTTCCTGCTTACAGCACTTCCGTACAGCGTAAATGATATTATACCACATTTGTCAAATTTCTGTAAAGGAGCAACGCTGTTTTATTTGTGAAGTCGTAATATCAAAAATAATGGTTCCATCCTCCAGGACAGTTTTTTCATAGGAAACTTCTTTTCCTTTGAATTTATTTCTGATATATTCTTCCGGATCCTCAAGTTCCAGCTCTTCCACAAAAACATCACGCATCTGATTCCGCGGACATTTATTAAAAATTTCCCATATCAGTTCATATTCTTTCATATTCCATCTCCAGTCCGTAAGACGGATATTCACAATCCGTTTCACTATTTAGCCCTCTTCGGCTGATTTACGGCAATCTGCACAGATTGTCCTGCGGTTTTTCCCAACCAGTCTGAGACTATTATAATTATTTTTAGATTTTTTGTCAAAAATAATTGCATGAAGACGAATTATAGCGTATCATAGTCTATAATTATCAAAACAGCAATGTTACTGTTCATTTTGCAGCCTGATGTTTTTGAATTCTGCATATTCACAGTAACTGTAACTATTCAGTACTTTCGGGAAGCAGTGTACCGGATAGTTACCGACAGCTACAAACTAATTACATATATAAAGGAGAGAAATCTATGAAGCTTTTAAAAGACCGAATTCTTAAGGATGGAGTTGTAAAACCGGGAAATATTTTAAAAGTAGACAGTTTCTTAAATCATCAGATGGATATTACCCTCATCAATGAAATCGGCAAAGAATTCAAACGCCGCTTCTCCGACTGTCCAATCACAAAAATCCTTACAATTGAAGCATCCGGTATCGGTATCGCCTGTATTGCTGCACAGTACTTTGATGTACCTGTAGTTTTTGCCAAGAAAGCACAGAGCGTGAATCTGGATGGAGCAATGTATACAACTAAAGTAGAATCTTTCACTCATAAGAAAGTATATGATGTGATCCTTTCCAAGAAGTTTCTCGGACCTGAAGATCATGTACTTCTGATTGATGATTTCCTTGCTAACGGATGTGCACTTCTCGGCCTGATCGATATTGTTAAGAAATCAGGGGCAACTCTTGAAGGAGCCGGTATTGTTATTGAGAAAGGATTCCAGCATGGCGGTCAGGAGATCCGCGATATGGGAATACGTCTTGAATCTCTTGCCATTGTTGATTCCATGACAGACGATTCCTTAACCTTCAGAGATTAACTATAAAAGGATGGGAAAACCCATCCTTTTTTTGTTCTATGAATTCTTTATTTTTTCTGATCTGATGTTTTCTCCACTTTTGAGTTATCTTCGGAATCATAGATCAGATTTTCTCTCGTTTCACCTTCTGATTTATCTTCTGTTTCGGGAGTTGGTGTCACTTCTTTTGAATCTTCCTCTGAGGCTGTCTTTAATGTCACTTTCGGCACAGGTGTTGCCTCTGGCGCAGGTGTGGGATCAGGAGCGATCTCATCTTCCGTATAAGTTCCGTTATCCACAAGAATCTGATAATTATCCTTGTCGATCATCTGTGCTCCACATGTAAAAGTTCCCACAATCTTTACTCCGTTATCATACTGTGAATAATCTTTTACGTCAACTTTCTCTCCTGTCAGATAGTCAATGGCCATCTGTGCTCCGCCCTTAGCCAGTTCCTTACGGTCCATAAACATGGTAAATGACATTTTACCTGCTGCAATATCCTTTACTGCCTGTGCCTCACTTCCATATCCTGTGATCATCGGCCATTCATCACTTCCCGGTTCCAGACCACTGTCACTTAAAATTTCCTCTGCAGCATAAGCAAATCCGTCATATGCAGTACAGATAATATCCGGAGCCTTCTCCTCTGCATAAAACTCACTTATAATCGAATCAAGTTTTGTCTTTGCAGATGTCTCGCTCCATCTCATGATTCCTGTATCATCAAATGACGTATTTCCGGATTTACATACAAGTGTTCCATCATCCAGATATTCCTGAAGCCCTTCCTGGATTCCATTACACAGAAACAGTGCAGCATTGTCATCCGGAGATCCCATGAGAAATTCTATTGTATAAGACTTCTTATCCTCTCTGGCTTTATCCAGATCCATTTTTTTGATAATTTCTTTGGCAATATCCTTTCCTATTGCTCTGGTATCATAAGTTGCATAATAATTGATATCCGCAGTATCCCGGATCAGACTGTCATAGGAAATAACCGGTATTTCCTGCTCTTTGGCAGTTTTCAGGATATCTGTCAGACCATAGGAATCTACCGGATCAATGATCAGGGCAGAAACCTGCTCATCAATAAATTCCTGAATCTGGGAAATCTGAAGCGCAGGATCGCCGCCGGCATTCTTCACATCTGCCTCATATCCTCCATCTTCAATCTGCGAAGTCATCTCTTCGCTGTCAATTTTTGCATCCTCATCGTCATCAGAAAGAAGCACACCTATCTTTCCGGCAGAAGCTTCCGTTACCTCAGCATCTTCCTCTGATTCATCATCTGAATCTTTTCCTGAAGAATCTCCGTCTTCTTCCTCCTTCACTGATGTCTCTTTATTGTCTTCGTCTGATTTTGCACTGTCTCCTGCCTTGCTGCTGTCATCGGCATCAGAAGCATTTTTATTTTCTGCCTCTACTTTTTCACCTTCCTCAGTTACTTCGCCTACGCCCTCTTCTTCTACCTGGGCGCTTTCATTTGCTGCTTCTTTTGCCTCATTCTTCCCGCAGGCAGACAGGAACATGGAGGATACCATTATTCCAAGCAGAATAGCTGTTGCTCTTCTTTTCATAATACGATCCTTTCTGATATCATATTTATTTATCAATTCCCTTATAATCTTTTGCAATGTTCTTCAGATAATCCCGATAGGCAACGGCTGCTTTCTTTGGTTTCAGAATATGTACATTTCTTCCCATAGAAGTCAACCATCCAAAAAATGCCTTATCAACCACAACCTCAACAGTTACAATAAAATTATCCTCCCCCTTTATTTTGCAGAAAATCTCCGAGCCAAAGGTACGCTGGATTTTTTTCTTTGTAGAATTCTGACATACAAGCCTGATTTCTTTTATATTCTCTCCTGTTTGGGAGGGTATCGGAGCACTGATCTTTGCAGGTGCTTCAGATTCTTTTCCAATCTGTTCCTGCACATTTTCAGATTTCTCTCCTGTTTCGCCATCTGGCTGATGTATTATCGTATTATCCGCTTCTGTTTTATCTGAAGCGGATTTTTCCTCATAATATCCGCCTTCCCGTCCTCTTCTGTAATGTATATCCATTCCAAAATCACGCAGGGTTTCCATATCATCATAAATACTCTTTCGCTCAGCTCGAATCCCCTGTTCTTCCAGTTTTGCCAGAATCTCCTGCATGGTGACAGGATTTTGGCTGGTTGTCTCAGACAGCATTTTCTGCAGATACAGTATTTTTCCTTTTTGATTACATGATTTCGCCATAATTATCCTCTTACAAATCTATGGTATATATAGTCATTTGCTTCTTTTTCCTGACTGTCATCTAACGGTGTAAGTTCTGTTTCTTTTCCATACTTTCTTTCCAGCGCATGTTGAATGAGCCAGTCTGCAAGCTGCGGATTCTTCGGAAGTAACGGTCCATGCAGATAAGTCCCTATCACATTCTTATATACTACGCCTTCATAGCCTGACTTACCGTCATTTCCTGCACCGTAAAGTACTTTTCCCAGTGGTTTGTTATTATTAATGCAGGTTCTTCCTCCATGATTCTCAAATCCAACGATCGGCATATCAAACAGCTCACTCTGCAGAACGATATTCTGGATCAGACGGCCTTCGCCCTGCTCTGTATACAAGTCTACCAGGTCCAGTCCTTTCATGTTTCCCTGATCTGTTTTGTAATACTTCCCAAGTAACTGATAGCCACCGCAGATTGCAATGACAACGCCGTTATCTTCCACATAAGCCTTAAAATCCGGTTGGATTTTCTGTAGCTTCTCACATACGATCATCTGTTCTCTGTCCGAACCGCCACCCAGAAGTACGATATCAAGCTTCGAGAAATCTATTTTATCATCCAGCTCAAACGGTATGGTCTCAGCCTCAATCCCACGCCACTGGCATCTCTTCATCAGACACTGGATATTACCTCTGTCACCGTAAAGATTCAGAAGATCCGGATATAAATGTCCTATTGTAATTTTCATTATTTCTCGCCCTCCAGTCTCTTCAGAATATTTCTGGTACTGAATAATGCTGTATAGTTTACCAGCACATACAGATTCCCCACTCCGTCCTCTACTCTGTCGCGGATTGCTTTCTCAACATCGCCCTCGAGGACAGACGGGATATCCACATATTTCAGCCGCAGACGCATATCCTGACAGCGGATACCGCTTACAGTAATAGATTTCACTGAATCATTTCCGAGAAGATCAAAGTCAACATCCCAGAGCCAGGAAATATCTGTTCCATCCTGAGCATTATCATTGATCGCAATAATAATGTCCTTCGGTGCCTGATCCTGCATCACTGCGGAAATATTCTGATTAAATCCCGCCGGATTCTTGGCAAGATTTAAGGTTACTCCTGTTCCCTTAATGCGAAACTGCTCCATACGTCCGTTTTCCGGATTAAATCTGCGGAGCATATCCCCGAAATGCTCTCCCGCAAATCCCGCAGTCCTCACTCCCGCATAAGCTGCCAGTATATTATACACATTATAAAATCCCTTATAATTTGCTACAATGTGTTTTCCTTCTACACAAAAGCTAAGCTGGTCGCCTACCTTTACATCCTCCGCATCAAAATCCGGCTTCGGTCTTGCAAATCCGCATTTTGGACAATAATAATCTCCCAGCTGGCTGTAATGATAGAAACGATATTCCAGTTTTTCACCGCATCGCTTACAGAAACGTCCCTCCCTGATTTCATTTGCCGCAGATTTGATCACCGGTTTACTGATACCATAAGTTACATATGGATTCCCGGAATCCATGGCAAGATATGCGGATAATGCATCATCACCGTTTACAATAATCTGCATCTTCGGAACCTTGCGCATCATTTCTTCCAGAATGTTCATAGTGATATCAATCTCTCCGTATCTGTCAAGCTGGTCGCGGAAAAGATTTGTCAGAAGCATATAGTCCGGTTTGATTCTCGGAAAAATATGTCTGGTGGATGCTTCATCGGCCTCAATGCATGCATAGTCCGCATCAATTTTACCATTCCATTTCGAAGCCAGCACAAATGCGGCAACAACTCCATTGAGCATATTGGAACCTGTATGGTTACAGATTACTTTCTGTCCTTCCGCTTCCAGTGCCGCACAGAGCATATTGTTGGTAGTTGTCTTTCCATTTGTACCGCAGGTTGCAAAAATAGCCTTTCGTACCTGTGAGGAAAGCTGTTCCAGAATGTCCGGACAGATCTTAATCGCCACTTTTCCTGCCCAGGTCACACCCTGTCTTCCCATTTTCTTACATACGTATCCTACAAATTTTGCTGCACAGACAGCAATCATTACTCTTATTTTCATTGTGTATGATAATTTCCTTTATAAATATAATCTTTGTTATTGCCGCTTATTTGTTTCAACTCACAGTCGGTAATTTCACAGAGTCTGACGTGTCAACAACATACTGACTGTGGTTTGCCTCATGTCAGTGGGAGATACCGATTTCTCTCCGCCCGCCACTGCCGTTCATTTTCTTATTTGCAATTCATCTACCACCTATAGAGGAGGGAGAATTCTTGCTATATCCTGTTAAAATTCTTTTTGCTCCTGATATCTTTACCCTTATTCATTCCGGAACAGCTATAGCTATAATAATCCTCTATGATCATTTCATAATGCCGGCAGAACAACTCAGTTAAACATAGTATCCTGCAAATAGTCTGAGCATACACCTGCCGCACCCTCTTGCATATAATATTGTGCTTCTTTCAGGTCATTCACAGTATAAATATATAACCTGATTCCTTTTTTGTCAAAAATCTTCTGCACATCCTCTGACCAGTATTTATAGTAGACTGTAGCTGCCTGAATATTCTTTTCTCTGCAAAATGCCGCAATTTCAGTCAGTTCTTTAATAGAGTATTCCTGCCATAAAGAATAAATATATCCTGGAAAATCGTACAGCAGTGCTGTTCCGGCAAACATTGCCTGGTTATAAATTTCCGGTATGACCTGCCGCATCACATCCGGGACACCGGCAGCCTCTGCCAGTTCAATATAGTCTGCATAATCTTCCACTGTTTTCTGATAATTACGGAGAGAATACTGTTTGGAATCCAGCATCACAAAAGCGTCCGGATAATCACTCAGCAGAACCAGCAGATCTTCAAATGTTATAGGCGTATATTTTCCATAAATAGGCCGGGATAAGAATTCCTCTGAGGACAGAACTTTCTTTTCATCGCCCTCCCATTGTCCAAGAGACTGATACCAGCTATGGCGGCACACCCATACATTGTCAGATGTCTTCACAAGATCAACTTCAAACAACCTGCACCCCATCTGATAGCCTGCCAGAAAACTCTCTTTTGAATTCAGATAGGTTTTATCACCAATCCCTCCCAGTGCATGTGCGATCGTTTTATAATTTTCCCACTTAAATTCAGGTGTGGTGGCAGATATGGAATAAGCATCATTTCCCCACAGAAACAGTGTAACAGCCAGTAATTCCACCAACAACAAAAACATCCTGATGAAATAACCAAATCCTGATCGTTTCTTTTTCGTATTCTGCCTCAATTTTTCAATCTCCTGCCGGTCATTTGTATTCCTCGCTTATCTTTTGCTCTCGTATTTTGTAACAGTCCAATGTCTTATTTAACACTTCTTCATCAATATGGTTTTTATATACTCTACGATTTTACGCTATCTGGCTCAAATAATCAAGGGTAATAAACGGTTATGTTACAAGGAAGTGATTTCCTATAGCATAACAAAAAAACTGCATATATACGGCATGAACACCATACATATGCAGTCTTATCATCGTCTGGACAAATATAAAATCGAAAATCTGGCTGGATTATACTAATTCGATCAGTACTTCCATTGCAGCATCGCCTTTACGCGGTCCGATCTTAACGATTCTTGTGTAACCACCGTTACGGTCAGCGTATTTTGGAGCGATCTCATCGAACATCTTAGCAACCATATCTACGTCTTTAGTGTTTTTCTTTCTTCCGGCACCCTTTGCAGGTACTTCTTTAACCGGGTAGAAAACTTTCATCATCTGACGACGAGCGTGAAGTCTGGAAGGAGCATCTTTCTTGATCTCTTTCTGTACTTCATCGTATACAGTTTTCTTCTTTCCGTCAACAACTTCTTTTACTCTCTTGCCTTCAGCATCTTTACGAGCAACTTTAGCAGTTACAGTAACAGTTTCGAAGTTATCTTTTTCACGAACAGCCATAGCTACAAGGCCTTCTGCGATTTTACGGATTTCTTTTGCTTTAGCTTCTGTAGTAACAATTTTTCCATGATATAAAAGGCTTGTTACCTGGCTTCTCAGTAATGCTTTTCTCTGGTCAGAAGTTCTGCTTAATTTTCTATATTTTGCCATTTAATTTTCCTCCATCTGTGGGACAGCCGGGCACGCTTGTTCGGTCTTACTGTCCGACTGCTTAGGCATCCCCACCGTATAATATCTCTTTGCTAACTGGTTATTGTTCCCTTAGAGAACCAATAACCTGATCAATTCTTACTCTTCTGCAGGCTGAAGCTGTAAGCCCAGCTCTTTCAGTTTCGCAAGAACTTCTTCTAATGATTTACGTCCAAGGTTACGAACCTTCATCATATCATCAGAAGTCTTGTTACATAATTCTTCAACTGTATTAATACCGGCTCTCTTCAAGCAGTTATAGGAACGAACAGATAACTCAAGTTCATCAATGCTCATTTCCAGGACTTTTTCTTTCTCATTGTCTTCTTTCTCGATCATAACCTCAGCGGTCTTTGCATTCTCGGAAAGGTCAATGAAAAGGCTCAAGTGCTCGCTTAATACTTTTGCTGCAAGGCTTACCGCCTCATCCGGATCAAGTGTACCGTTTGTATACACATCCAGTGTCAGCTTATCATAATCGGTTACCTGACCAACACGTGTATTCTCTACAGTCATGTTGACTCTGTCTACCGGTGTATAGATAGCATCAACTGCAAGTACACCAATCGGCATATCATCAGATTTACCTTTATCAGCACTGATATATCCGCGGCCTTTTGTAATAGTAAGCTCCATAGCAAGTCTGCAGTCCTTGCCACCGTTTAAAGTAGCAATCACCTGATCCGGATTCATGATCTCGATATCCTGATCAGCCTGGATATCAGCTGCAGTTACAACACCTTTTCCTTCACATTCGATGTATGCGGTTTTCGGCTCATTGTCTGTGCTGTGGTTCTTAATAGCAAGGCTCTTCAGATTCATGATAATATCGCTCACGTCTTCTTTTACGCCCGGAATGGAGCTGAATTCGTGAAGCACACCATCAATTTTAACCTGGCTTACAGCTGCACCCGGCAGGGAAGACAGCATAATTCTTCTTAAAGAATTTCCAAGTGTAGTTCCATATCCTCTTTCCAGAGGCTCAACTACGAATCTGCCAAATTTTTTATCTTCAGATAATTCGGTAATCTCGATCTTAGGTTTATTAAAATCAAACACTATAGGGTTCCCTCCTTCTGGGTTAATAAAAGTTTGAGGGGTATTCATTCAAATACTACAATTCAGCGGAAGATAATAATCAACCACTGAATCGTATAAATAATAGAAATATTACCAGGTAATTTTCTATGATATAATCCTATGGATTATTTGGAGTACAACTCGACGATAAGCATCTCGTTTACAGGAACATCAATTGCTTCTCTGTTAGGAAGTTCTTTTACAGTTCCTTTTAAGTTCTCCTGATCTACATCGATCCATTCCGGAACAAGACGTCCGCCAGTTACTTCAAGGATACCTTTGTATCTTTCAGAACCTTTGGATTTTTCTCTGATCTCGATCTGATCACCGGCTTTTACAAGGTAGGAAGGAATGTTTACACATTTTCCGTTTACAAGTACATGCTTGTGGTCAACAATCTGACGAGCTTCTTTTCTTGTTCTTGCAAATCCCATACGGAATACTACATTGTCAAGTCTGCTCTCAAGAAGGATCATAAGGTTTGCACCAGTCTGTCCAGGCATTCTGTCAGCTTTGTCGTAGTAGTTGTGGAAAGGTTTTTCCAGAACTCCGTAGATGAATTTTGCTTTCTGTTTTTCTCTTAACTGTAAACCATACTCAGACATTTTACGATTTGCACGTTTTAACTGTCTTGTGGATTTTTTATCAATTCCTAAATAAATCGGATCCAGGCCAAGGGATCTGCATCTTTTCAGAACAGGCACTCTATTTACTGCCATTTCTCAAATACCTCCTAATATTCTAAATCAATTAGACTCTTCTGCGTTTTGGTGGGCGGCAACCGTTGTGTGGTACCGGAGTTACGTCGCGGATGCTTGTTACTTCCAGTCCGCAAGCCTGAAGGGCACGGATTGCAGCTTCACGTCCAGAACCTGGTCCTTTTACCATAACATCTACAGTTTTCAAACCATGAATAAGTGCAGCTTTTGTTGCAGTCTCAGCTGCCATCTGTGCTGCATAAGGAGTAGATTTTCTTGAACCTCTAAATCCAAGACCACCAGCACTTGCCCATGAAAGAGCGTTTCCTTCATTGTCAGTCAGAGTAACAATTGTATTGTTGAAAGAAGACTGAATATGTGCCTGTCCGTGTTCAACGTTTTTCTTGACACGACGTTTTGCAGTCGCTTTTTTAGTCACTTTAGCCATTTTAAAACTAACCTACACTTTCCTATTTATCAATCAAATATATGTTACAAGAAACACCATGTCCACTAAATTCATTTCCTCGCTTCGCTCGTCATTCATCAAGTGTCCATGCAAGCTTCCTCATAAGATCAGCCTACGCTTATCAGATGTTTAAAGCTTTATTTATTTCTTCTTATTAGCTACTGTTCTCTTAGGACCTTTACGTGTTCTGGCGTTGGTCTTAGTCTTCTGACCACGAACCGGAAGTCCTTTACGATGACGGATACCTCTGTAGCATCCGATTTCCTGCAGTCTCTTAATGTTGAGGGCGATTTCTCTACGAAGGTCACCTTCTACTGTCATTGTTTCATCAATAACTGCGCTGAGTCTCTTTACTTCGTCATCAGTCAAATCTCTGACACGTGTGTCAGGATTAACTTCTGCCTTTGCAAGGATCTTGTCTGCGCTTGGTCTACCAATACCATAAATGTAGGTAAGACCGATTTCAATACGTTTTTCTCTTGGTAAGTCTACACCAGCTATACGAGCCATGTACTGTTTCCTCCATCTTCTACTTTGAAAGTCCTTAATGCCTGTACATCACTTACCCTCGCAAATTCTCTCACTCAAGTAAGGTGAAATGGGATGTATCGGACACATCACTTCCTTATTTCTCAGTTCCTAATTGGGGTGCCTCGGTAAAACACCCAGCTGCAATTGGCGAAAAGCAGCCTTTCCGAATTACTGCGGCCAACGGGCCAACGTTGCCTCTCGGTATTAGGCAATACATGCTAAAACTATCTTAACAGTCTGAACAACCCTTCCGGGCGTCTCACACTGCAGCCGCACGTTATACAAACTTTAAACCGTCAATCAACCCTGACGCTGTTTGTGTTTTGGATTCTCACAGATTACTCTGATAGATCCTTTTCTTTTAATGATCTTGCATTTTTCGCAGATCGGCTTTACAGATGATCTTACTTTCACTGGAAATCCTCCTTCCGTAAATTCATTAAAATCTGCAGTTTTTTGAGCGCACAAATACAATATACTCACGCGTTCGGCTTATATATTATCACAGCAAAATATAAAATGCAAGCACTTTTTTGAATAAAATCACATTTTTTCATTTTCTCCCCCAATCATCCATTTATACTTCCCACTGCCAACATACAGCGTAGAAAAATAATTCATTTCATGTGCATTTGCAGGCATCTTAGATATTCTTAGCTCTCAGAAATCTGCGTTATGAGAAAATCAGGTCACTGTCTGAGCGAAGCGAGTTTGACCTGATTTCCTCATGCTTTTAGCAGATTTATGAAAGCTTAGAATATCTTAGATGCCGAAACCGCACATGAAATGAATTATTTTTCTACGCGTCCCCCTTTACAGCACAAAAAAAGAGAACCAGATCCCTCCAGCTCTCTTTCTCATCACTGCACCAACTGCAGTCCAATATTTCTTACTTATCTCTCCAGATAATCCTGCCCTTAGACAGATCATACGGAGACAGTTCAATCGTAACTTTATCTCCGGGAAGAATACGAATAAAATTCATACGTAACTTACCACTGATATGTGCAAGCACCACATGTTTGTTCTCCAGTTCCACTTTAAACATCGCATTAGGCAGCTTTTCCAGAACAGTGCCTTCCACTTCGATTACATCTGCTTTTGACATTTTAAACCTCCTGTATGTCGTCCAATTATTTCGTAAGAGTCAGAATCTCCGGATCTCCGTCTGTAATAAGAATCGTATTCTCATAATGAGCAGAAAGAGAACCATCCATAGTTACAACAGTCCACTCATCATCCAGCCATGCCACATCTGCACGTCCCAGATTGATCATAGGCTCTACAGCAAGTGTCATACCCGGCATCAGACGAACTCCTCTTCGCTTCTGCGGAAAATTCGGGATCTGCGGATCCTCATGAAGGTGAGTGCCGATTCCATGTCCAACCAGGTCGCGGACAATCCCATAATGATATTTGGCAGCATGAGCACCGATTGCCTTGGAAATATCATTCAGATGATTTCCCGCACGTGCGGCCTTGAGTCCCTCAAAGAAACACTCTCTGGTCACATCCATCAGCTTACGTGCCTGCGGTGAAACTTCACCGACAGCATAAGTCCTCGCTGCATCAGAATGATACCCCTTATAAATAAGACCGGCATCAATCTTTACAAGATCTCCCTCCTGAATGATCTTCTCTTCAGACGGGATCCCATGAACTACCTCATCATTCAGACTGATACAGAATGACGCCGGAAACCCTCCGTAGTTCAGGAAATTCGGGATGCATCCCAGATCACGTATCATCTGTTCTCCGATACGGTCAATCTCCTTTGTGCTCACTCCCGGTTTAATGTAAGGGATCAGACCATCATGCACTTTTTCAAGCAGATGACCTGCCTCCCTCATAAGTTCAATTTCATGTTCTGTCTTGATAGAAACCGACATTTTACCTCCAGATGGTGTTTAAAAACACCCAATTACTCTCCCAGGATGGCAACAATATCTGCAAATACTTCTTCAAGATCTTTTGTACCATCCACTGATTTTAAAATTCCCTCTTTAGTATAATAATCGATCAGCGGCTGTGTCTGCTCATGATATACGTTAAGACGTTTCTGAACTGTTTCAGGCTGGTCATCATCACGAAGCACCAGTTTCTCTCCACAGGTATCACAAACGCCCTCAACCTTCGGTGCTGCATGTACAACATGATAAGTAGCACCACATTTCAGGCAGGCACGTCTTCCGGACATACGGTTTACAATATTGGAATCCGGAACATCCACATCGATTGCATAATCAACTTTACTTCCCAGTTTGTTCAGAGCCTCTGTTAAGCACTCTGCCTGAGGAATTGTTCTTGGAAAACCATCCAGCACATAACCATTTGCTGCATCCGGCTGTTGTATTCTGTCCACAACCAGATCACAGGTCAGTTCATCAGGTACGAGAAGTCCCTGATCCATATAAGTTTTTGCTTTTTTACCCAGTTCTGTTCCATTTTTAATGTTTGCGCGGAAAATATCTCCGGTAGAAATATGCGGAATCTGATATTTCGCAGCAATTTTCTTCGCCTGAGTCCCTTTTCCTGCCCCCGGTGCACCCAACATAATGATTTTCATAAGTTATACCCTCCGTTTTCTTTTTTAGCAAATCAAGGCTGTGATGCCATGCACCACAACCTCTCATTTTTAATTGTTCAGAAAGCCTTTGTAATTACGTACGAGAAGCTGTGACTCAATCTGTTTCACAGTTTCGAGGATAACACCAACAATAATGATGATAGATGTACCACCGAATGAAACATTCGCTCCGAATACACCATTAAAGATGAACGGAATCACGCACACAATGATAAGACCTACTGCACCTATAAATATAATATAATTTAAGATATTAGTCAAATAGTCTGACGTAGGTTTTCCAGGACGAATACCCGGAATAAATCCACCCTGCTTTTTGATATTATCTGCTACTTCCAGAGGATTGAATGTAATGGAAGTATAGAAATATGCAAAGAAAACACAAAGTACGATGTAAAGAACCAATCCCCATGTATACTGGAGCTGTTTCGGATTACACCAGTTATTGGAAGAAAGACCACGAATAATCTCACTTCCGATTCCTGTACCATTACCTTTTCCTGTTAACTGCGCAATGACAGCCGGGAAAGACATAATGGAGGATGCAAAGATTACCGGGATAACACCGGCGGTGTTAACCTTCAGCGGAATATTGGTGGACTGACCGCCCATCAGCTTTCTTCCAACCATTTTCTTGGAATACTGAACCGGAATTCTTCTCTCTGCTCCGTTAAGGATAAGTACCAGAACTACTACCAGAAGAATAACGGCTGCAATGATCAGTCCTGCAAGAGTACCCTTTGCAATCGTTTTTCCTTTAATAAAGTTCTCATACAGTAATGTCAGGTCGCTTGGTACTCTGGAAATGATATTAATGGTAAGTACGATGGAAATACCATTTCCAACGCCTTTTTCCGTAATACGCTCACCGAGCCACATCAGCATAGCTGAACCGGCTGTAAGGCAGGCAACAACTACAACACCTTTAAAGAAGTCCAGATTCGGAATCATACCCTGACGTCCGAATCCGATTGCCATTGCGATTGACTCAAATAAAGCAAGACCTACGGTCACATAACGTGTGATCGCAGTCATCTTCTTTCTTCCCTCTTCACCATCTCTCTGCATTTCTTCCAGTGCCGGAATTGCAATGGTAAGAAGCTGAATGATAATGGAAGATGTAATATATGGTGTGATGTTTAATGCGAAAATTGACATTCTTTCAAATGAACCACCGGTAAATGCATCAAAGAAATTGAATGCATCACCGGCATTGCTGCTGAACCACTGTTTGAAGAAATCACTGTCAACTCCCGGTACCGGAATCTGGCAGCCGATACGGATGATAAAAATCATCCATATCAGATACAACAGCTTGCGTCTCATTTCTTTCACTCTAAAAACATTTTTAAGAGTTTCAAACATTAGATCACCTCTACTGTACCACCAGCAGCTTCAATTTTTGATTTTGCAGTCTCGCTGACAGCATTTACTTTGACATTAAGTTTCTTTGTCAGCTCACCGTTTCCAAGAATTTTAACGCCATCAGCGATCTTGGAGATTGCACCGCTTGCAAGTAAGCTTTCTGCTGTAACTTCTGCACCATCTTCAAAACGGTTCAGTACGTCAACGTTGATTGCAATAATCTCTTTTGTATTTCTGTTTTTGAATCCTCTCTTAGGCAGACGTCTGTATAAAGGCATCTGACCACCTTCAAATCCCGGTTTCTTGTGACCGGAACGAGCTAACTGTCCTTTGTGTCCTTTACCGGCTGTTTTACCGTTTCCAGAACCATGTCCACGGCCTCTTCTGAAGTTATCGCTGTGCTTAGAACCTTCTGCTGGTCTTAAGTTTGATAATTCCATGTTGGCACCTCCTTATTATTATTTCAAATCTATAAGTTCAGATTGTATTGTGTCTGAATATGTTTCTGTATGCTCCTGCCATTCTCTGCGAATAACAGGTTCATATCAGATCCATATCAGAATTCTCTCTGGTTAAATCGCAATTAAGCTTCTTCAACCTTTACCAGGTGCTGTACCTGCTGAATCATTCCTCTTGTTGCTGCGTTATCCGGCATTTCAACTGTTTTGTGCATTTTTGTAAGACCCATAGCTGCAACAGTTTTTTTGTGTTTCGGAACTGCACCAATAGGAGATTTTACTAATGTAACTTTTAATGTGTTTGCCATTTTTGTATTTCCTCCTTAAGCCAGAATCTCATCAACAGATTTTCCGCGAAGTCTAGCAACTTCTTCCGGAGTTTTTAACTGTCTTAAGCCTTCGATTGTTGCAAGAACAACGTTCTGTTTGTTTCTGGATCCCATACATTTTGTACGGATGTTTTTGATACCAGCTAACTCGATTACCGCACGGGCAGGACCGCCGGCGATAACTCCAGTACCTTCCGGAGCTCTCTTCAGAAGCATTTCAGCACTTCCGTATTTTCCAACGAAGTCATGTGTAATAGAGTTGTTTTCGTCTCTTGCTACTGTTACTAATTTCTTAATAGCATCCTCTTTTCCTTTGCGGATCGCTTCAGGAATTTCGGCTGCTTTACCTAAACCTGCACCAACGTGTCCGTTGCCGTCACCTACAACAACTAAAGCTGTGAAACGGAAGTTACGACCACCTTTAACAACCTTGGTAACACGCTTGATTGATACTACTTTATCTTCTAATTCTAACTGACTAGCATCAATAAGATTACGTTTCATGTGTTTCGCTCCTCCTTATTAGAATTTCAGCCCAGCTTCTCTTGCTGCGTCTGCCAGTGCTTTAACTTTACCGTGGTAGATATAGCCTCCTCTGTCGAAAACAACGCTTTCGATGCCAGCTTCAACAGCTTTCTTACCAATAACGGTTCCTAAATGTGCAGCAGCTGCTACATCATCAGTGTTCTCTAACTCAGCTCTTACTTCTTTCTGAAGAGTAGAAGCAGATACTAAAGTTTTTCCTACAGTGTCATCAATGATCTGAGCATAAATATGCTTGTTGGAACGAAATACTGCTAAACGTGGTGTTGTTGCAGTTCCGTTTAAATGATGACGTAATCTTCTATGCTTATTCTCACGAATTTTCGCTCTAGATGCCTTATTTACCATTTTCTCACCCTCCTGAATTATTTCTTACCAGTCTTACCAACTTTACGTCTGATAACTTCATCAACATACTTAATACCTTTACCTTTGTATGGCTCAGGTCTTCTCTTGTCTCTGATCTCAGCTGCAAACTGGCCGACTTTTTCTTTGCTGATACCGGATACGATAATCTTGTTACCATCTACTTTGGTTTCGATTCCGTCTGGATCTTCCATTTCTACCGGATGAGAATATCCAAGGCTAAGCACAAGCTTTTTGCCCTGTTTTGCTGCTTTATAACCTACACCGTTAACTTCAAGCTCTTTTGTATAGCCTTCGCTTACACCAACAACCATGTTGTGGATCAAGCTTCTTGTTAAACCGTGAAGAGATTTCATTTTCTTTAAGTCGTTTGGTCTGGATACTACTACATGACCATCTTCGACTTTGATTTCCATTTCTGTAGGAAGTGCTCTTTCGAGAGTTCCTTTTGGTCCTTTTACAGTTACTACGTTGCCTTCAGCGACAGTTACTTCTACGCCTGCAGGAATAGCAACCGGAAGTCTACCAATTCGTGACATATGTTTGTCCTCCTTACTTAGATTATCGGAGAGGATGTTTCATCCTCTCTGTTTTCAGTTTGTTCTCTATAAAAAATCTTGGTTCAAATTACCAAACGAATGCTAATACTTCGCCGCCAACCTGAAGTTTACGAGCTTCTTTATCAGTAATAACACCTTTGTTTGTAGAAAGAATTGCGATTCCAAGTCCACCAAGAACTTTTGGAAGCTGATCCTTACCTGCGTAGATACGAAGACCAGGTTTGGAAATTCTCTTTAAACCAGTGATGATTTTTTCGTTTTTGTCTTCACCGTATTTCAGTGTGATATGAAGAGTTTTAACAACTCCATCTTCAACTAAATCATATTTTGCAATATATCCTTCATCAACAAGGATGTTAGCAATTGCAGTTTTCATTTTGGATGCCGGAACATCTACTGTGTCATGTTTTGCAGTGTTTGCGTTACGGATTCTTGTAAGCATATCTGCGATTGGATCGCTCATTGTCATGTTAGTTTCCTCCTGTTATTCAGACTTTACATGTGCATATATATTAATTGTTTACATTGTTACCTGTTTTATCATAAATCTCGTTTGGACATATGATCGGACTGATAAATCAGCCGATCGTTTATTTTATTTAAATCCGGTTCCTACCAGGAAGCCTTCTTAACACCCGGGATCTGTCCCTTGTAAGCTAATTCACGGAAGCAGATTCTGCAGATTCCGTACTTTCTTAAAACAGAATGTGGACGTCCACAAATATTGCAACGTGTATATTCTCTTGTGGAGAATTTCTGTTTACGCTGCTGTTTGATTTTCATTGCTGTTTTAGCCATGAATCGTTCCTCCTATTATTTTGCAAACGGCATATTGAATAATGTCAGTAATTCACGAGCTTCTTCATCAGTCTTAGCTGTAGTAACGAAGATGATGTCCATACCTCTTACTTTGTCAACTTTGTCATATTCAACTTCCGGGAAGATCAGCTGCTCTTTGATACCCAGAGCGTAGTTTCCACGACCATCGAATGCGTTCGGGTTAACACCACGGAAGTCACGTACACGAGGAAGTGCAAGGTTGATCAGACGATCAGCGAACTCGTACATTTTTTCTCCTCTTAATGTAACTTTACAACCGATCGGCATACCCTCTCTGATTTTAAAGTTAGCGACAGATTTTTTAGCTTTAGTAGCGATTGCTTTCTGTCCTGTGATAAGTTCCATATCTGCGATTGCAGCATCAAGAAGCTTAGCGTTTTCTTTGGCTTCACCAACACCCATATTGATTACGATCTTGTCGAGTTTTGGCACTTCCATAACATTTTTGTATCCAAATTTTTTGGTCATGGCATCCATGATCTCATTTTTGTACATTTCTTTTAATCTACTCACTTGTCATGCCTCCTCTCTTAATTAATCGATAACCTTACCGGTCTTTTTAGCAACGCGGACTTTTTTGTCGCCGTCCATCTGGAATCCTACTCTTGTAGCCTGTCCATCAACAACCAGCATAACGTTGGAGATGTGCAGTGGAGCTTCTTTTGTAATGATTCCGCCCTGCTGATTTGCAGCAGATGGTTTGCTGTGTTTTGTAACTTTGTTGATATTCTCAACAACAACGGTATTGTCTTTTGCGTTAACTGCAAGGACTTTACCCTCTTTGCCATTATCTTTACCAGCGATAACTTTTACAGTATCACCTTTTTTAATTTTCATAGCTGACATTAGGCACCCTCCTATAATACTTCCGGAGCTAAGGAAACGATCTTCATGAATTTCTTTTCACGAAGCTCTCTGGCAACTGGTCCAAAGATACGTGTTCCTCTCGGAGTTAAGTCGTCTTTAATGATTACGGCAGCATTTTCATCGAAACGGATGTAAGATCCGTCTTTACGACGAGCGCCTTTTTTAGTTCTAACTACAACAGCTTTTACAACGTCACCTTTTTTAACAACGCCGCCTGGTGTTGCATCTTTAACAGTAGCAACGATTGTATCGCCAATGCTTGCATATCTTCTTGTAGAGCCGCCCATAACACGAATACAAAGGATTTCTTTTGCACCAGTGTTGTCGGCAACTTTCAGTCTAGTTTCCTGCTGGATCATACTGGTTTCCTCCTTATTTAACTTTCTCTACGATTTCAACCAGTCTCCATCTTTTATCCTTGGATAACGGTCTGGTTTCCATAACTTTTACGGTATCACCGATATTGCACTCATTGTTTTCGTCATGAGCTTTTAATTTATATGTTCTCTTCACGATCTTTTTGTAAAGAGGATGTTTTACATGGTCTTCAATAGCAACTACAATGGTCTTGTCCATCTTATTGCTGACAACCTTACCCACGCGGGTTTTTCTCAGATTTCTTTCCACGATAGTTTCCTCCTATTATTTGGAAGCGTTAGCCTGCTCAGTAATTACTGTCTGGATTCTTGCAATGTTCTTGCGAACCTCTTTAATGCGGCTTGTATTCTCTAATTGATTAGTTGCATTCTGAAATCTCAGATTGAAAAGTTCTTTTTTAGCAGCTACTAATTCTTCATTTAATTCTGCAGCTGATTTTGCCTTTAAATCTTCCACGAATTTATTAATTTTCACTGTTATCACCGCCTTCTAAGTCTGCACGAGAAACGATTTTACATTTACATGGTAACTTGTGCATCGCAAGACGTAATGCTTCACGAGCGATTTCCTCGGAAACGCCTGCGATTTCGAACATTACACGTCCTGGCTTAACAACTGCTACCCAGTATTCGAGAGCACCTTTTCCGGAACCCATTCGTGTTTCTGCTGGTTTCGCTGTTACTGGTTTATCTGGGAAAATCTTGATCCAAACCTGACCACCACGTTTGATATAACGAGTCATAGCAACACGGGCTGCTTCGATCTGGTTGGAACGGATCCAACACGGTTCGGTTGCAACAAGTCCGAATTCACCATAATTGATCTTATTACCTCTAAGGGCTTTTCCTCTCATGGAGCCACGGAATTGTTTACGACGTTTTACTCTTTTTGGCATTAACATTATTTATCGCTCCCTTCCTTAGTTCCTTTTGTTGGAAGTACTTCGCCATTGTAGACCCAAGCTTTTACGCCAACTTTGCCGTATGTTGTGTCTGCTTCTGCGAATCCATAGTCAATATCTGCACGAAGTGTCTGAAGCGGGATAGTTCCTTCGCTGTAGAACTCTGTACGAGCCATATCAGCACCGCCAAGACGTCCGGATACGGATGTTTTGATACCTTTAGCTCCGGCCTTCATTGTTCTCTGCATTGTAGATTTCATAGCACGTCTGAAAGAGATACGGTTCTCAAGCTGAAGTGCGATATTCTCTGCTACTAACTGAGCATCTTTGTCTGGTCTCTTTACTTCTTTGATATCTACGATAAGTTTCTTGTCTGTGAATTTCTTTAATTCAGCTTTAACTTTTTCGATCTCAGCTCCGCCTTTACCGATTACGATACCAGGTTTAGCTGTGTAGATGATGATCTTAACTCTGTCAGATGCTCTCTCGATCTCGATCTTGGAAACACCTGCGCTGTATAATTTCTTTTTAAGGAATGTTCTGATGTTGTAGTCTTCTACCAGGTAATCAGCGAAGTCTGCATCAGCATACCATCTTGAATCCCAATCCTTGATAACACCGACTCTAAGGCCATGTGGGTTAACTTTCTGTCCCATGCTTTTCCTCCTTATCTTTCATCCAGCACGATGGTGATATGGCTTGTTCTCTTCTCGATTCTGTAAGCTCTACCCTGTGCTCTTGGCTGAATTCTCTTCATTGTAGGTCCTTTATCTGCATAGCAGGCTGCAACGTAGAGGTTGTCTGCATTCATTCCATTATTGTTTTCAGCATTTGCAATTGCTGACTCAAGAAGTTTCTTGATAACGCTGGAAGCGTATCTTGGGTTGTATGTTAAGATACCAAGTGCTGTCTGCACATCTTTACCGCGGATTACATCTAACACGTAGCAGGCTTTCTGAACAGAAATTCTTGCATAAGATAATTTTGCAGACGGTCTTGTCTCTCTATTACTCTCATTTCTGGCTCTTTTTATCTGGCTTCTATGTCCCTTTGCCATTTTAAAGTGCCTCCTTTCCTCTTTCTCTCAATATCAGGTTAACCTGTCCGCTGTCTTGTGGGCAGCAGACAGAATATAAAGTCAAATACTAGCGAACTCCGGATTTCTTTTCGTCTTTTCCGTGTCCTCTGTAAGTTCTGGTTGCAACGAACTCACCGAGTTTGTGGCCAACCATATCTTCTGTTACATATACCGGCACGTGTTTTCTTCCGTCATGGACAGCGATTGTGTGTCCTACGAAGGACGGGAAGATTGTAGAACGGCGTGACCAGGTTTTGATAACGGATTTGTCATTTGCAGCGTTTAATGCGTCTACTTTTTTAAGTAAGCTGGCATCTGCAAAAGGTCCTTTTTTCAGTGAACGAGACATGCTTAATCCTCCTTATTATTTCGATAATGCTTTTCCATCGCGTCTTCTTACGATGAGCTTGTTGGACGGTTTGTTTTTCTTTCTTGTCTTCAGACCAAGAGCAGGTTTTCCCCATGGAGTACATGGACCTGGACGACCGATACCGGTCTTTCCTTCACCACCACCATGTGGATGGTCATTCGGGTTCATTACGGAACCACGAACAGTAGGTCTGATACCCATGTTACGTTTACGTCCGGCTTTACCGATGTTAATCAGGTTGTGATCTCCGTTTCCGACAACGCCTACAGATGCGCGGCATACGATCGGAACCATTCTCATTTCACCAGATGGCAGACGCAGTGTTGCGTATTTGCCTTCTTTAGCCATTAACTGAGCGCCGTTTCCAGCAGAACGAACCATCTGTCCGCCCTTTCCAGGATGAAGCTCAATGTTGTGTACCATAGTACCAACCGGGATAAGCTCTAATGGTAAGCAGTTACCAACACGAACTTCTGCATCAGCTCCGTTCATAACTTTCTGACCTACTTTTAAGCCTTCCGGTGCAAGGATATATGCTTTCTCGCCATCTACATAAGAGATTAAAGCGATGTTTGCTGTTCTGTTTGGATCATACTCGATGGAAACTACTGTTGCAGGGATTCCATCTTTTCTTCTCTTGAAGTCGATGATTCTGTATTTTCTTCTGCTTCCGCCTCCGCGGTGTCTAACTGTAATCTTACCCTGGTTGTTACGTCCAGCGTTTTTCTTTAAAGACACGGTAAGAGATTTCTCTGGTGTAGATTTTGTGATCTCTGAGAAATCGGAACCAGTCATATGTCTTCTAGACGGTGTATATGGGTTATAACTTTTGATTCCCATTTTTGTTCTCCTTTCAAATTTGTCCTCACGCTTTTGAATGCGTATACTCGCGATAATCAGAGTGCCGAGGATTCATAAGAAGCAAAGCTTCCGAAGTGGCACTCGTACCGCATGGGCTATCAATTAAAGTCCTTCGAAGATTTCGATATCTTTGCTGTCTTCTGTCAGAGCTACGATAGCTTTTTTGGTTTTAGCAGTTGTTCCAACTGTCATACCACGGCGTTTTTTCTTTCCATCCATATTCATGGTGTTAACGCTCTTTACTTTTGTTCCTTCGAACATTTTCTCTACAGCTTCTTTAATCTGAGATTTGTTTGCTTCCGGATGAACTAAGAAAGTGTATTTCTTTTCAGCCATTGCATTCATAGATTTTTCTGTAATCACTGGTTTCTTGATTACGTCATAGTACTTGATATCAGCCATTATGCATATACCTCCTCGATGGATGCTACAGCATCTTTGGTTACGATTACGGTGTTGTGGTTCATAACATCGTATACGTTGATAGTACTTGGAGTTGCAGTCTGAACATCAGTGATGTTTCTTGCGGAAAGGATTACGTTCTTGTCATCTGTTGCTGTGATAACCAGAGCTTTCTCAGCTTTCAGGTTTGTAAGAACTTTCTGCATTTCCTTTGTCTTAACATCTGCTAATGTAAGAGCATCAACAACTACTAATTTATTGTCCTGAACTTTGGAAGTCAGAGCAGATTTTAAAGCAGCTCTTCTTTCTTTCTTGTTCATTTTTACTTCATAATCTCTTGGTACCGGAGCGAATACAACACCGCCGCCAGTCCACTGTGGTGCACGGATGGAACCCTGTCTAGCATGACCTGTTCCTTTCTGTCTCCACGGTTTTCTTCCGCCGCCGCTTACTTCAGAACGTGTTTTAGCTTTCTGAGTACCCTGGCGATTATTTGCAAGCTGACGAACAACAGCAAGGTGAACAAGATGCTCATTGACTTCTACGCCGAATACTGCATCATTCAGTTCCATTGTTCCAACTTCGTTGCCTTCCATATTATAAACAGTTACGTTTGCCATTTGTGTGCTCCTCCTTTCTTATTATAAGGACTTTACTGTCTCTTTGATAGTAACCAAAGATTTCTTAGGTCCTGGAACAGCACCTTTAACTAACAGTAAGTTATTTTCTGTATCTACGCGTACGATCTCAAGGTTCTGTACAGTAACCTGAACATTTCCCATATGACCTGGCATGTGTTTTCCTTTGAATACCTTGCTCGGATCAGAACAAGCACCATTGGAACCTGCATGACGGTGGTATTTGGAACCGTGAGCCATAGGTCCTCTTGACTGACCATGTCTCTTGATCGCACCCTGGAAACCTTTACCTTTGGAAACAGCTGTTGCATCAATGTGATCGCCGTCTGCAAAGATATCAGCTTTAATTTCCTGTCCTACTGTATATTCAGCAGCGTTATCAAATCTGAACTCTTTAACGAATCTCTTTACTGCAACGCCAGCTTTGTCAAAGTGTCCTTTTTCCGGTTTGTTAACAAGGCTTTCTCTGATGTCTCCGAATCCAACCTGAACTGCTTCGTATCCATCGTTCTCTTCTGTCTTAACCTGAGTTACGACACAAGGACCAGCCTGTAAAACTGTTACCGGAATCAACTGGCCGTCTTCATTGAAGATCTGAGTCATTCCGACTTTAGTAGCTAAAATAGCTTTCTTCATTCTTTCTTCCTCCTTATAGCGGATTACCGATTACCGGCAATCATATAGTAAATAGCTTAATGCTTAGAGCATTATCAAATTGGGGTTGATGACTAATTATTTAGTCTTCATCTTGATATCGATGTTAACACCTGCTGGCATTTCCAGTCTTGACAGAGCATCTACTGTCTTCTGTGTTGGTGTAAGGATATCGATCAGTCTCTTATGAGTTCTCTGTTCGAACTGTTCTCTGGAATCTTTGTATTTATGAACGGCTCTTAAGATTGTAACAACCTCTTTCTTAGTTGGAAGTGGAACCGGTCCGCTTACCATTGCTCCGTTCTTTTTAACAGTCTCGATGATTTTTGCTGCTGATGCATCTACTAACTGATGATCATAAGCCTTTAATGTGATTCTCATTACCTGATTTGCCATAAAAAAAGTCTCCTCCTATTCGTACTTTTCAAGCAGTACGACAAGCGGCGACTGTACACATCTCCGTGTGTGTCTTTCGATTTTTTACCACACACGCCATCCCTGGATGGTCTTCTGAACTTGTACAGTGACTTGTCGTCAGTTTTCAAACTTGACATTCGCTCCACGGAAAACCTGCCATCTCTGTGGCAGCAACCTCGCGCTTCATTGCTATCAATGTCACAACAATTGAGAGTATACACGACCTCTCAGAAAAATGCAAGTGTTTTTTTCACTTTTTTTGATATTTTTTTGTACTTGATTCCGTACAATTTTTTATTGAATTTGGACTTGTATGTCGAAACAAAAAAAGAATCAACTTGTCGACACACCAGTACAGCGAATATTAAGTAACTGCTATATTGACTTGTCTGATTTTTCATCTGCGGCGTTGTCGTCAATCGCCGTAGCCACCGCTACGCCTCATTCCTCCGCCTTGCAGCTGAAGAAATCATCCTGCGTCAATATAGCAGAAACTTAATTTTTGCTGTACTAGTGGCTTTATTATATAGAAACATTACGGAATAGTGAACGGCAAGGCCGATATCTGCAGGTCTGCTGACGCAGGACTTCACGATATGATGGAGATCGGATTGTCTGCAGTAAAAAGAACGTGTTCCTTCTATATTATATATAGGAAGAAACACGTTCTTTTCATCGTCATATTTTTTCAATCTCTTATTTTATTCTTCAGCAGTCTGTTTCTGCGGATAGACCGGCTTCTCATCCGCAATGATATCGGAATAATCAAATAATGTAACCTTTGTAACATCGTCTCTCACAATATCCGGCGCATCGCCCTGACTTCTGGCTGTCTCGGCAATCTGTGCTGCCGACCATGTCGGAATTACCATACGCCTGATTTCTTCCTGTGCGTTTCCTTCTGTTTCCTCTGCTTCTACCGGTTTTCTATCCGAAGCATTCATCATCTGTTTCAGCTGCTCTTTTACCTGAGGCACGATTACTTCTGTCTTTCCGGAAACAGGCTCCATATGTATATCACCTGCATCCGGTTTCGTCTGTACAGATTCTTCCTGCTTTACCGGTACATCCGCCGTAGCTGCTGCAATCTCTTTTCTGAGAAGTTCATGGGCTTCGCTTGTCGCAGTCTGAATTGTTTCCGGCTGCGCAGGCTTCACAGGTTCCAATTCATCTTCATAGATTTCATCCACAAAACCGCCTGTTTTAATTTTCTTTCGTTCCGGAGCCTTTCCTTTCCTGCGTGCCCTTTCCTCTTTCTTAATCTGGCGTTCCTCTTCTTTATAACGCTTCTCTCTTGCCTTCTCTTCTCTCTTAAGTTCCTTCTTGCTCTTAACATATCCGGGTTCTGTATCTGTTTCATCATAATCATCCTGCGGTTCTTTTTTCAGAAGTTCCGCAACTATATACAGAATTACCAGGAAAAGGACGGCAAGTCCGAGAATAATAAGTCCCTCTATGCTTTCTGTTGCAAGAAGGAGATATCCTGCATATCCTACTGTGATCACAACCTTCGGTATGTAATCCTTCACCTCAACGGCAACAGGTTCTGCATCTTTGTCACTGGAATCTATCACCTTAAAAATATGATTCTTTTTATCCATTTCCGTAATCATATAACGGTATGCTTTAGAATCAGTCTGATACAGAATAGAATCACCAACCGCTGCCTCTTTGATCTTTACCGGAATTGCATAAGTAACCGATCCCATGGGCAGATTCGTTTCTTTGCCGGAATCATCCATAATCTCTGTCGTAATTCCCAAAAACGGCGGAACTGCCAGCCCGACAACACAGACAATGGTGCATATCACTATAAAATGTACAATAAATTTCAGAAATTTTGACATTTGTTACGCTCCTCATTTCTACTCTTTTCGCTCATTATACCCTGTTTTATCTTTATGGTCAATCTAATGTTATTGTTATGGCAATGAAATTGATTGCTGTGTTACTGTTCACTTTGTTCACAGTAACATTGCTGTCGTATACACGACAAAACACATCCGAAAAGCGGTCTTCCCTTCCGGATGTGTTCTATCCTGAATACTATTTGATCACTGATTACTTAAGTACTGCTCAATACCTGCCATAGCAGCTTCCTCATCCTCACCATTTGCAGATAAAGTAATTTCTTCCCCTGCATCAAGCCCAAGCGTCATCATACCCATAATGCTCTTTGCATTCACGCGCTTCTTTCCAATCTCTACATAAATCTCACTGTTGAACTGACTAGCCACCTGTACCAACTGTGCCACCGGACGCGCTTCCAGACCTGTGGATAAATTGATGGTGATTGGTTTTTTGATCATAATAATTCTCCTCCTTGTTTCTCCCGCAGTTCGTCAGCCATTGCACTCAGCTTTCTCAGTCTGTGATTGACTCCCGATTTGCCCACCTGCGGGCTTAACATCATTCCTAATTCTTTTAGTGTAGCTTCCGGATACTGCATCCGAAGTTCAGCAACCTGTGCAAGTCCTTCATTAAGCTGCTCAAATCCTATTTTCTGCCGGACCAGCTTAATATCCTCCATCTGCTTGACGGCTGCATTTACGGTTTTATTAATATTCGCAGTTTCACAGTTTACTTTTCTGTTTACTGAATTTCTCATTTCCTTCAGTATGCGGATGTTCTCCAGGTCCATCAATGCCACATTAGCTTCCATAACAGCAAGCATGTCAACAATCTGCGCACCTTCTTTCACATAGACCACATGTGATTTCTTACGCTGTACGATTTTGGCATCTACCGAAAAACTGCGGATGATCGTCTGTAGCTGCTCTGCTCTTTTTGCATCAGAACATACAATCTCAAAATGATACCCCTTCTCAGGATCACTGATTGAACCGGATGCTAAAAAAGCTCCCCTGATAAACGCCCGTTTGCAGCAATTCTGCTGTACCACCAGCATATCCGACAATACAAGCGTACCCTGGTCGATACTGTTCGTGACAAGCCGCAGTGCCTGAAAAATTACCTGGATTTCTTCGGGATCAGTTATTTCTATTGTATATACCTTCACCCGTTTCAGGTGACTGTTCTCACGTACAAATATCTTTGTTTCTATATTAAATGTTTTTTGCAATAATGTAAAGCACTTTCTTGCAACTGCTTCATTTTCCGTCTGGATTTTCAGTTTACTGTCCCCTGAAAAACATTCCATTTTCCCACAGGAACATAAAATCGCAGCCAGTTCTGCCATTTTGCAATGTCTGGCCAATCCAATCTGTCTGGAAAGTTCTTCCTTCACCATCCCTGAAAAAGACATCTCTCCTTTATCATCCTTCCTGTTTTCTGACCAGTCGGTCTTTCTGTGCATCTCTGTGTTCCAGCCTGAATCCGTATTTTGTATTTCCAGACAATCTGGAATAAAGTTCTCTTGCCAGCGTGACGGAACGATGCTTGCCGCCTGTACATCCAATTGCGATCACCAGATTTGTCTTTCCCTCTTTCACATAATTCGGAATAAGGAAATTGATCATATCTTCCAGTTTATCCGCAAATGTCCTGGCTATATCACAATCCATTACATAATTAAAAACCCTGTCATCCAGCCCTGTCAGCGGTCTAAGTTCGTCCACATAGTATGGATTCGGCAGGAAACGCACGTCAAACACGAGATCCGCATCTGCCGGTATTCCATATTTAAATCCAAATGACAGTACAGAAATCATCATATTGCAGAAATCCTGATTATCTACAAATATCCTGTCGATCTCCTGTTTCAGTTCTCTTGTCAGAAGATTGCTGGTATCAATGATATAATCCGCACGCTCTTTCAGAAAACGCATCTTCTCTCTTTCCATCCGGATTCCATCATCCACTCTTCCCCCCATTGCAAGAGGATGACTTCTGCGGGTTTCTTTATAACGTTTGACCAGAACACTGTCCTGCGCATCCAGAAACAGGATTTCAAAATCATACCCTGCCTTTTTCATTCTGTCCAGTACAATCTCCAGCTCATCCAGAGAACGCCCGCTTCTTGCATCGATCCCCAGAGCAACATTCTGCACATCTTCTCCATGTATCTCAGGCATCAGTGATGCAAATTTCTCCAGTAAAGGGATCGGCAGATTGTCTACACAAAAATACTTCGCATCCTCCAACATTTTCAATGCAGATGTTTTTCCTGCTCCCGATACTCCTGTAACTATTACAAAACGCATTTTCTATCTCCCGTCACTTCTTAATCTCATCTGTTGCTCATTGGTCTTTGGTCTTTGCACTCTGTTCACAGTACTTTTTCGATTCAGTCAGATCAAAATTTCCCAAGAAATTTCACTTCCGGTTCAAGAGTTACGCCAAACTGTTCTTTTACTTTATCCTGTACATCTCTGAGCAGTCTGCACACATCTGCTGCGGTTGCATTATCTTTATTGATCACAAACCCACAGTGCTTCTCGGAAACCTGTGCACCGCCTGTTTGGTATCCTCTCAGCCCTGCATCCATGATCAGCTTTCCGGCAAAATACCCTTCAGGACGTTTGAATGTGCTTCCCGCACTTGGAAATTCAAGAGGCTGTTTGCTTACTCTCTGTTCTGTCAGTTCTTTCATTCTTGCTTTTATGGCTTCCTGATTCCCCTGTTCAAGAACGATCACTGCGCTCAACACCAGATATCCTTTTGTTTTCACAAGACTTGTGCGATATCCCATTTCCAGCTTCTCTGCCGGAAGTACGAGAATTTCTCCTGCAGCTGTCATAACAGTGACTTCTTTCAGCACATCTTTCATTTCACCGCCATAGGCACCTGCATTCATGACAACTGCACCGCCTAATGTGCCGGGAATTCCTCCGGCGAACTCAAATCCTGTCAGCGACGCATTTTTGGCTGCCGCCGCGATCTGTGACAGCAGAGCTCCTGCTGTTGCATGGATTTCATTTCCTTTTACTGTAATATCACCATAATTTCTGTAAAGCTGAATAATGACACCCCTGTATCCTTCATCGCTTACCAGAAGATTACTTCCATTTCCAAGAATGAAATATGGCAGTTCTTCATTTTTGCATATCTTCAGAATCCCGCTCAGTTCTTCCTCAGAAGACGGAAGTAAAAAGTAATCTGCCGGACCGCCAATCCGAAATGTGGTATGACGTTTCATGGGTTCATCCACTTTCACTTTCTCTTCTCCCAGCAGATCATTAAATTTCTCTATTATATTCTGATTCACAGATTTCATTCCTCAATCTTTCTATATTTATTTATTATGATTTGTTATGTTTCTTTTGACGTTTTCATTCTGTCGGATTTTCCGATCAGTTCCTGCATCGTCAGATAATAAATTATTATACTATCTCTCTCTCCAAAAGTACAGTTATTCATACACTCTTTTGCTGCCGGATATGTTACCAGATTACTGTTCACTCCGTTCACAGCAACAAATGAATGACTGTGTATATATTTTTATATTTCTGCCATAATACATATCACAGATATATCTGTCCGGTGCTTCACAATAACAGACTGCCGGACAGTTACCCGGAAACTTCTTTTGTTGTCGGCAGGATCGGAGGCGCTTATGTTAGAGCAGATTTTTCTCGGATTTACAGGACTATGTTCCGGTTTTATTATTGCCGGAGGACTAACCGGTCTTATGATCGGCCTTTCTATTATTCCCAGATATGCAGGAATTACCCACACAGCAGATCATATACTGCTGTACGAAGACATCACATTCTGGGGAACAGAACTTGGAAACCTGTTCTTTCTTTTTCACTGGAATATCCGGTTCGGCACCCCGTTTCTGATTCTGTACGGGCTCTTTTCAGGGATTTTCCTTGGTGGATGGATCATGGCCCTGGCAGAGATGGCAGATATTTTCCCTATCTTTGCCAGAAGAAGCAGATTCCAGAGAGGTCTTTCTTTTACAATCCTGTGCATAGCCGCCGGCAAAACTGTCGGGGCACTGATTTACTATTATAACGGATGGCTGCCATAATTTCCAGCTAATCTTTAACATCAGTGCCAAAAAAGCAGCAATCGATTACTCTTTACTCCGTTCTCAGTAACCTGGTGTACCAAAATTCCGGATTTTCAATCAGAAAGGTTTTATATTATGTCAGACAATAATCTCAGTCAGAAAAAACAGAAACAATATGAAGAATACGTAAAAGCAGTCACTCCTGTCCACAGCCTGCCACTGAATATGTGCAAAGCATTTTTCACAGGCGGAGTCATCTGTGTTGTTGGACAGGTCATCTTAAATTACTCAGATAACCTTGGGCTGGACAAAGATACCGCCGGCTCCTGGTGTTCCCTTATCCTGATCCTTTTCAGTGTGATCCTCACAGGATGTAATCTTTATTCCAAAATCGGCAGATTCGGCGGTGCCGGAAGCCTTGTCCCGATCACCGGTTTTGCCAATTCCGTAGCTTCCTCTGCGATCGAATATAAGGCAGAAGGACAGGTATTCGGCATCGGATGCAAAATATTTACGATCGCAGGACCCGTAATTCTTTATGGAATCCTGAGTTCATGGATTCTCGGTGTGATTTATTATCTTTTTACAATGATCCCGTAACTATTCAGCATCCATATCCTGAGAGGTGTTTTTGCATAAGAATCATACAATTATACAAGGAGGTTTCCTATGAACAGACAAATGACCTGCGGTACATCCAGCATTTCATTTCAAAATCCTGTCTTTGTTCAGAGCTGTGCTTCTGTTGTCAGCCAGAAAGAAGGGGAAGGACCATTGGGCGCATACTTTGATACCATATGTGAAGATCCCATGTTTGGAACAGATACCTGGGAAGCTGCAGAAAGCACTCTGCAAAAACAGGCCGCTCTGCTGGCAATCAAAAAAAACGGCCTCACCTGTTCTGATATACAGCTTCTTTTTGCAGGCGACCTGCTGGCTCAGACATCAGCCTCTTCTTTCGGAACCGCTGATCTGAAAATTCCTTTTTACGGTCTTTTCGGAGCATGCTCCACTATGGGAGAATCTCTTTCCCTTGGTTCAATGTGTATCGACGGAGGGTACGGAAAATATATCCTCTGTGCAACTTCCAGCCACTTTGCCAGCGCAGAAAAAGAATTTCGTTTTCCCCTGGGATATGGAAATCAAAGGCCCTTATCTGCTACCTGGACAGTCACCGGTGCCGGAGCCTGTATACTTGGATATGAACCGCCACCACGCCCGGACAACAAAACACTAAACACACTCCGTAACCGCAATATCTGTGCAGTTATAACAGGAATCACCACCGGAAGACTGATTGACTTTGGGTTCAGGGATTCCCTCAATATGGGAGCTTGCATGGCTCCTGCTGCCTGCGACACCATAGCCCGAAATCTTCAGGATTTTCACCGAAAACCATCCGATTATGATGCCATCTTCACCGGTGACCTAGGCATGGTAGGACGGACAATCCTGTTCGACCTTCTCACAGAAAAAGGATTTGATATCTCATCTGTCCATCAGGACTGCGGTATGCTGATCTATGATCCTCAGACTCAGGATACACATTCCGGCGGCAGTGGATGTGGATGTGCCGCCTCTGTTCTGGCAGGCTATATTCTTCCGGGTATTATACAGAAAAAATGGAAAAGGATTCTCTTTGTTCCCACAGGTGCCCTTCTGTCAAAGGTAAGCTTCAACGAGGGGGATCCAATTCCCGGTATCGCACACGCTGTTGTAATAGAACAGTACAGGGTTCCGGATATGATGTAGATACAGAAATTTTTTCAGGAGGAAAATTACATGGACTATTTTAATGCATTCTGGACAGGCGGACTGATCTGTGCCCTGGTACAGATTCTTCTGGACAGGACAAAGCTTATGCCCGGACGGATCATGGTACTTCTGGTATGTACAGGCTCTGTTTTAAGCGCTGTCGGAATCTATCAGCCATTTGCAGAATTTGCCGGAGCAGGCGCTTCTGTTCCTCTGCTTGGTTTTGGCAATATCCTGTGGAAAGGAATGAAAGAATCCATTGACAAAAACGGACTGATCGGACTCTTTATGGGAGGCTTTACCGCCTGCGCGGTGGGAGTCTCCGCAGCTTTGATCTTCTCTTATCTTGCAAGCCTGATCTTCAAGCCCAAAATGAAAGGATAACATACCATGAGTGATACTCTCTATTTACAGTTAGATCAGAATATCCAGATAAACCATCCACACATTTATCTTCAGGACATTGCAAAACTTTCCTGCAGCAACAGTAAAATCCTGAATCGGCTCCGGGTGATGCCGGTTATAAATCTTGACCCGAATAAACCAGGACGTTATGTAATGTCTGTCATGGATCTGATCTCCGAAATCAAAAAAAAAGAACCGGACCTTGAAATCAATAATATTGGAGAAGCCGACTTTATCATCACTTTTAAAAACAAACCCGGTTCCGGGCTTGTCTGGCAGTGGTGCAAGATTATTTTCGTCGGTCTTGCCGCCTTTTTCGGTGCAGGTTTCTCTATCATGACATTTAATAACGATGTAGATGTCGGTGGTCTCTTCTCGCAGATCTATACCCAGGTCACAGGACAGACTTCCGGTCATTTTACTGTTCTTGAGATCACTTATTCCATAGGAATCGGACTTGGGGTACTTTTCTTCTTCAATCACTTCGGTCATATGAAAATAACAGATGATCCAACACCTATGCAGATACAGATGCGTCTGTACGAGGAAAATGTTAATAAAACTCTTATCAAAGACATTGACCGTACTTCCGAAAAGTGATATACTTCGATAGCCGAGTGTTCGAAACCTTCCACTCGTAAAACAAATACTAAAGGAGATAATCAAATATGAAAAACAAAGGTACTCAGTTTCTGGCAGAAGCAGCAGTGATCGGAGCCATTTATGTGGTTCTGACTCTTTTATTCGCACCACTCAGCTATGGCGAAATTCAGATTCGCTTTTCGGAAGCACTGACCATCCTGCCATTCTTTACACCGGCTGCGATTCCGGGGTTATTTGTGGGATGTATCATTGCCAATCTCTTTGGCGGTGCCATTCCTGTAGACATTATTTTCGGAAGCATCGCAACACTGATCGGAGCAGTATTTACTTACAGACTCCGCAGCTGCAACCGTTTTCTTGCGCCGATCCCGCCAATTGTTTCCAATGCAGTCATCGTGCCATTCGTACTTCACTTCGGATACGGAGTAAATCTTCCGATTCCGCTTATGATGCTTACCGTAGGTATCGGAGAAGTAGTTTCCTGTGGTGTAGTAGGACTGATTCTTCAGACAGCCCTTCTGAAATACAAAAATGTGATCTTCAGATCACAGAGAACTGTATAACTTACGACATATAACAATAAAGATATTATAGCAAAAAGAGTGTGCAATATTATAGTAATCCGCACACTCTTTTTGTTACTGTTTACTCCTTTCACAGTAACCTCTTTTTTATTTACCTCTTCAGAGAATACTCCACCTTCTACAAGCGGTGAGTTAATTACTCCCATCTGCTTATACCTGCTTTTTAAGTTCCTTCAGAATCCGCTTTTCCATCCTGGACACTTGGACCTGGGAAATTCCCATCTCTGCCGCAATCTCCGTCTGCGTCATATCCTTAAAATATCTCATACCGATCAGCTGACGTTCTCTTGCATCCAGTTTTTTCAGGATTTCATCCAGAAAAATCCTGTTCAGTGCTGCATCCTGTCCATTTTCTTTTTCCTGGAGCCTGTCCATAAGCGAAATATCATTTCCATCTCCCTGATAGATAATTTTGTGCAAAGATTCCACTTCAGCTCCTGATTCCATCGACATCACCACTTCATCTACTGAAAGTTCTGTCGCTTTCGCAACTTCCTCCAGTATCGGTTCACGTCCCAGTTCTTTTTCCAGTGCTTCTCTCGCAGAATAAATTCTGGCACAGTTCTCTTTCAGGTTTCTGCTCACCTTAAGCATCCCGTCATCCCTCAGATAGCGTCTGATTTCACCTATGATCATGGGAACAGCATAAGTTGAAAACTTCACATCGTACGAAATATCAAAACGATCTATGGCTTTCAGCAGCCCAATGCTTCCTATCTGCACGATATCTTCCATTTCCACACTGCGCCCGGCAAATCTTTTCGCCATGCTGTACACAAGTCCTGCGTTTTCTTTAAATACAGTATCTCTTGCTTCTTTATCTCCCTGTTGTGACTTCATGATCAGAGCAAGAGTATGGTCCATTCCTACCTCCCGATCGTCTTTTTCATATGGACAACTGTTCCATATCCCACCTGTGATTCTACTGTTACCTCATCCATAAACGCTTCCATAAATGTAAATCCCATCCCGGAACGATCCTTCTCCGGCTTTGTTGTAAAAAGAGGCTCCATAGCTTTTGCAACGTCTCTGATCCCCACTCCCTTATCGATCACATCAACCCATAATTTCTGCCCTTCCCTTCTGCAGAAAATCTCTATCTTCTTCACCTGGCCTTCATAAGCATGAATAATACAGTTCGTCACAGCCTCTGACACAGCAGTTTTCAGATCTGCCACTTCCTCCAGAGTAGGATTCAGCTGTGTGCAGAAAGCTGCCGCCGCAACTCTTGCCAGCCCCTCATTCTCAGGTCTGCTGTCAAAAATAATTTTCATTTCATTGGTATTTTCCATAATAGTTTTCTTCCCCCTCTCTTTAGACTTCCCCACAGATTTCGACAAATTTATATACCCCTGACAGATGCAGCAACTTTTCAATATAGGAATTTACTCCTGTAGCCTGTATACAGTCACCGCGCATCCCCATCATCCGGTATCTCCCCATGATCAGCCCTATCCCTGAACTGTCCATAAACGCTGTTCCTGAAAAATCAAATGTGATTGTTCGTATATATTTTTTCCGTATAATATCATCTGAATCTCTGCGTATCTCGTCTGTCACCATATGATCTACCTCTTTCGGTAAATGAATGATCAGGGAATTTCCCTGTATTTCAAATCTGTTCTCCATCATATCCCTCCTCACTTTTTGTCAGGCGAATGTTCGCAATCCACTTTGCAGTGTAGCTCTACATCAAATAACTGTTTATTGCTTTTCGCAGCCTCCTACTTGATTCGGTAAAAAAAGAGACACATGACTTCCATGCATCTCTTTTGTATCTTTACATCTTCTTATAATACTTCATGTCTTCTGCCACATCAAAATGAAAAATGGTATCAATATCCGGAATCGTCATAATCACCGGTGTCGTAACTTCCATCATCTGCCGAATCACCATCAGAATTATCGTAAGAACCATCATCATATTCCCCACTGTCATAGGAACCATCGTCATAACTTCCATCTTCCGCTGAATCTGAAGAAGCATCTCCCTCTGCGCTGTCAGCACTGCCGGTTCCGTCTGCGACTTTCGCATCTGTAGTTCCTTCGATCCCGGTCGTACCTGTAGTGTTACAGATCGTATTGTAAATTCCTTTCAGATCCGCAGGCAGCAAATCCGCATAAACATTCTGTATCTTCAATGCCGCTTCATCTGTATTCTGTTGCTGCAATGCTGAGTACGCCTCGATCAAAGCCTCATAACTGCTGCTTTTTTTCTTCTCTTCCTCTATCTGTTTGGAGGCCGCCTCAACTGTGTCTCCAGATTCCTGAGCCTGGCTCTGTGCCTTGGTCAGCTCAGCTCCCTGGCTGGACACTGCATCACTGTATTTCATAATCTGCTGATTCGCTTCCCTGTAGATTCCCTGACGTATGGCAGGAACAGCCAGAAGATAAAACGCCAGCAATCCTGCACAAAATCCGGCAACCAGTGTAAAAAACAGCGGAATCCTTCCTTTTTCTTTATACTGAGGAATCTGGATTGCCATATCATTCTCACTGCTGTCCACAGCTTTCCTGTTTCTTTTATTCTGACGTTCCAGACGTGTAGATACTCCTGTCTGTTCGTCAATCTCTCTCAAAAAACGAAGGGTTGTTGTATTTGTTTTATCAATCCGCGCGGCTTTCCTTAACGTCTTTCTTGCCTTGTTATATTCCCCCTCTTTCATCTGCACAAGTGCCAGAAGATGGTAACCTTTGATCAGTTTTGGATTCTGTATGAGAATCTTCTTCAGCCTGATCGCAGCCATATCCTCATGACCTTCCCTGCACAGGTTTAAGGCATCATTATACTTTCTGATCGTTTCATTGATCGCCTCAAGCTTATTGGAGTTCGCCTGCAGCTTGTTAATATATTCTGATGCCAGATTTCTGGATGGCTGAAGATTCTTACTGATCACCCATTCACTGAGTGCGGCAACCACCTCCCCTGTCTCAAAATATACCAGTCCAAGAAGATTTCTCGCCTGAATATTATGCTTATTATAAATAAGACTCTGCTTCAGACAGTCAATCGCCCCTGAAAGATCGCGGACACTGGCTTTCTCAAGCCCCCGGTTGTAATACTGTCTGGAAAGGTAATCTACCTTTTTCTGGATCAGCACATTACATCCACATTTCGGGCAGTAATCCAGATCTTTGTCCACCAGAAATGCGCCACAATTCATACAATTCATGTGTATCTCCTTATTTTACCCGTCTGCCACTCTTGGCTTCGCGGAGAACTTCCTGAAGAATATCCAGGATATCCGTCAGTTCTCTCTCATAAATCGCACCCTCCGCATCTGCCACATCCAGACAAGGTTCAAATTTCTTCAGTTCCTCTTCATAATCTATCATTTCTTATTTCTCCTGATCACATCTTTAATCTCACCGACAAGATACAGGGAACCCACGCAGAAGAGCATTCCGTCATCCCCCTTTACTTCCAGTGCTCTACCAAAGGCTTTCTCAACATCCTCCACTACTTCCACAGAAGAAGCACCTGCTTCTGTAAAAAGCTTTGCAAATCTCTCAGCAGGAACCTTGCGATATCCGCCAACAGAGGTTACTACCACATGACGGAACGTGATCCTGCTGCAGATCGTATGTATCATATCTGTATAATCTTTGTCATCTACTGCTGAAAAAAGCAAAGTCAGCGGACATTCTTTCTGAAAATGTTCTGCTGTCTCTACAAATTTCTCTACCCCGTCCTCATTGTGAGCACCGTCCACGATCACACCCGGAAGCACTGTTTCCATTCTTCCCTGCCAGCGTGTTCCGGCAATTCCCACATGGATCTGATCCATAGATACAGAAATCACATTCTGCAGAACCTCAATCGTCTTTAATGCAAGTGCACTGTTCATCACCTGATACTTTGCAATAAACGGAATGGAGAAAACCATATCCTTATAATACTCATTCTGAAATGCAAAATCAATTCCCGCCGAAGTATTTCTGAGCACTTCTGTATCTGATCTCTTCACTTCATAAGCAGGGCTTCCCAGTTCTTCTGCTCTGGCACGGATCACTTCTGCTGCATCCGGGTCGTTTCCGTCATAGATTACCGGTACCCCCGGCACAATGATCCCGGCCTTTTCTCCTGCGATTTTGGCAACTGTATCTCCCAGATACTGCATATGATCCAGACTGATCGATGTGATCACACAGGCAACAGGATTCTCCACAGCAGTAGTCGCATCCATTCTTCCGCCCAGTCCTGTTTCCAGAGTCACATAATCAACACCTGCATCTGCAAAGATCACCATTCCCATCAGAAAAAGCATCTCAAAATAAGTCGGATGATAGCTGCCTTCTGCAACCAGTTCATCCGCAAGTACCTTTACTTTCTCAAAGGCCTTCAGGAAAGTATCATTATCAATATTCACCTCATTGATCTGGAAGCGTTCATTGATCTCCACCAGATGAGGAGAAGTAAATAATCCGCAGGAATATCCCGCCTCTCTCAGAACAGAGGTCAGAAACGCACATGTACTTCCCTTTCCATTAGTTCCTGCCACATGGATCACCTTAAACTTATCCTGAGGATTACCAAGTCTTCTCAGACATTCCTTTGTGTGATCCAGACTGTTCTTCTTTGTAAATTTCGGAGTTTCATCAATATAAGCAACTGCTTCTTCGTAATTCATAAAAAAATTCCACCACTTATCTATAATGTATTTAGTTACTCTAACATTATATAATAGTGGTGGAAGATGTCCAGTACCAATCGTAATATTTTATCCGACAAAATTATGGATTAATTTTCATTCGTACCGGCACTTTCTGTTAATTTCCATTTATTATTTGAATAAAGTGCATAGCAGGACCGGTCATAGCTCTTGCTCAGCGGTTTTCGCGTCGAACTGTTGCTTCGCTGGATCACCGCAAGCCTGTCGAAATCATTCAGCTCCGTACCTGTGATCATCAACGTAGTCGGATTGATATAGACCGTATCATACCATTCTCCGTTCAGCTTGATTTCACTGGACGGCGTAAATTCCGTTCCCTTAATGTAATATGTATGATCTGCCTCAGAGATACATTGAATGGAATCCAGAGTCACATCATAGATTCCCATACGCATTCTGGTACGCAGATAAGGACTTTCGCCGCTTTCCCCGTAGGAATATCTCTTTCCATAAAGGAGGTCATACTGCAGGGTTTCCAGATCCACCTGATAATTTCTGGTATTTCTTCTTGCCTGATGATAGCGGAAAACAGTTCCCTCATGGATTCCCACACGATCCATAACCTCTGCCGCCATCTGGTATGCTGCAAGATTTTCATTCTTTTTCTTAAGTCCGAAGTTATCCCACATCACATACTCTGTCTGGAACAGATACTTGTTCTTCAGGTCCTCCACAGTCAGTCCCATAGTCGGAAGGTGGTCACCGTACATAACAAGAACCACATCCTCAGGATAATCTGCAAGCTTGTCTGTCAGCTCTTTGACAAAATTATCCATCTCATGGATCTCATTTACGTAATATTCCCATTTATTGTTCTCTTCCTCAGTCGGCGCACCGGAAACTGTGATCTCAGGATCCTCCAGAATCTGCTCATCCGGATATGCACCATGTCCCTGTACGGAAATAGTATATACATAATCCGGCCCCTCAGTAGAATCCAAACATTTCAGGATTTCATCTGTCAGAACCTCATCCTTTACCCAGCCATTTGGATTCTTCTCGTTCTCTCTTGCCATGTACTCTTCAGAAGTAAAAGTATCAAATCCGAGATTCGGGAAAATAGATCTTCTTCCATAGAAGTTTGCCTCATTATTATGAACCGCATGGGTGGTATAGCCCAGATTCTTCAGTACATAAGGTGCACTCTCACAGGTAGTCTCTCTCAGAATACTCTTATAAGGATATTCCCCGGGTCCAAAATAATGCATACTCATTCCTGTAATGGATTCAAATTCCGTATTGGCAGTACCTGCACCGACAGACGGAACCTTATAATATCCTGAAGAATATTCCTTCATCAGCTTACGGAAGGTCGGAATCGGGTCTTCTGAAATATCCAGGTAATTAACCAGCGTAGGATCAAAGAATGATTCTAACTGCAAAAACAGAATATTCGGCCGCTTTTCTTCCTGCGTTTCCGGAAGATTCTTTTCCGTCTTCTCAATTCTTTTGATTTCTTTCTCAGAATAATCTCTCGGACAACTGATTCCCGTATTGAAAATCGTAGTTGCCAGACAGTAAGGATATCCATAATCCTCATATGCAAAAGCAATATTTCCAAAGTAATTGGAAAGCACCCTCTTCTCCAGTGCCAGTTGTGTACTTCCTGCAAAAAGAGCAACTGCCAGCAGGATCAGAGGAATATTATAGCGGTATTTAATCTTGTTCTGATACTTCGGTCCTTTAATAAGCAGCATCAGCAGTAAAATAACAAGAATCCCAAACAGGATGCAGACTGCCACAACGCCTGCAACAGGCAGATATTTGTTGGCAATCTTCATTGCATCTGTGATCAGATGCAGATCCGGTCCTGTAAACGGTGTAACACGGTTGAGCAGGAGAACACCGTTAATAATGGCCAGTATCAGCCAGAACAACGTAACCAGTACTCTCCAGAATACTCTCCTGTGAAACAGATAAACAATTAGTGACGAGGTAAAAATGAATGCCGCATTATATGCAAAAACCAGAGGTCTCTGTGTCATATAATTCCAGGCTTCTATAAACGAGTGACGGCAGATTGCCTCCATAACAAAATATCCCGCTGCGCTGGCAAGTACATGGAGTAAAAGGGAGATTTTGTTACAAATCTTATACAATTTCATCTAAACACTCCCTTATTTCTTAAGCTGCTCTAACTGTCCTTTAACCTTATCCATCATTTCTTTATATTTCGCAAGTTTGTCTTTCTCAGCATCCACCTTGGCAGCAGGTGCCTTGTTTACGAAGTTCGGATTATTCAGCATACCTTCACATCTTGCGATCTCTTTTGTGAGACGTTCTGTTTCTTTTGTAAGACGTTCAATCTCTTTATCTTTGTCAATCAGGTCTTCCAACGGCATATATACAACCGCATTGGAAACAACTACTGAAACTGCATCTTCACTGATTCCGTTCTTGTCTGTCTGTACCAGAATCTCTTTTGCAAATGCAAGATTTACAAAGGATTTCTTGCTGTTCTCATACATTGCTGCTGTTTCAGCATCCTTTGCCACAATATGCAGGCTTGTCTTGCGGTTATTCGGAACATTCATCTCTGTTCTGGTATTACGGATACCTCTTACAACCTCTTTGAAGCCCTCGATTGCTTTCTCAGCATCCGGGAAGTTTCTCTCTTCTCTGTATACAGGCCATTCGGAGATCATAATAGACTCTTCTTCAGGAAGAAGTGTGCAGTAGATTTCCTCTGTGATAAACGGCATATACGGATGAAGAAGCTTCAGGCCTTCTGTCAGCGCTGTTCTTAATGTCCAGAGTGCATCATTTGCTGCCTTCGGATCTTCCTCTGCCTTCCACAGACGAACTTTAGCCATCTCAATATACCAGTCGCAGAGTTCATCCCACAGGAAGTCATAAACCTTCTGTACTGCAATACCAAGTTCATATTTTTCCATGTTCTCTGTAGCTTCGCGGATCACTGTATTTAAGTGAGACAGAATCCATTTATCCTCTGCACAGAGATCATATAAGTTCTCCGGCTCTGTCACTGTCTTGCCTTCCAGGTTCATCATGATGAAACGGGAAGCATTCCAGATCTTGTTTGCGAAGTTACGGCTTGCTTCTACCTTTTCCCAGTAGAAACGCATATCATTTCCAGGTGCATTACCTGTCATCAGAGTAAGACGAAGAGCATCTGCGCCGTATTTATCAATAACTTCCAGAGGATCGATACCGTTTCCAAGAGACTTACTCATCTTACGTCCCTGGGAGTCACGTACCAGACCATGGATCAGTACATGATGGAACGGAACCTGATCAGTCTGCTCCAGAGCAGAGAATACCATACGGATAACCCAGAAGAAGATAATGTCATATCCTGTAACAAGTACATCTGTCGGATAGAAATATTCCAGTTCCGGTGTTTTCTCCGGCCAGCCAAGTGTGGAGAATGGCCATAATGCAGAACTGAACCAGGTATCCAGTGTATCCTCATCCTGATGAAGATGTGTGCATCCGCATTTCGGGCATTTCTCAGGCATTTCTCTTGCAACAACTACTTCACCGCACTCATCACAGTAATAAGCCGGAATTCTGTGTCCCCACCATAACTGTCTGGAAATACACCAGTCGCGGATATTCTCAAGCCAGTGAAGATACGTCTTGTCAAAACGGGACGGAACGAATTTCAGATCTCCGTCATCCAGAGCTTTGATCGCAGCCTTTGCCATCTCGCCCATCTTTACAAACCACTGTGGCTTGATCATAGGCTCTACCGTTGTGCCGCAGCGGTCATGAGTTCCAACGCTGTGGTTGTGAGGAACTACTTTTACCAGAAGTCCAAGTTCTTCCAGATCTGCTACCATTGCCTTACGTGCTTCGTAACGGTCCATACCAGCGTATTTTCCACCAAGCTCGTTGATGGTCGCATCGTCATTCATAATGTTGATCTCTTCCAGATTGTGACGGCGTCCAACCTCAAAGTCATTAGGGTCATGGGCAGGTGTGATCTTTACACATCCTGTTCCGAATTCTTTGTCTACATATTCATCGGCGATCACCGGAATCTCTCTGTCTGTGAGAGGAAGCTTCAGCATCTTGCCGATGAGATCCTTGTAGCGCTCATCTTCCGGATTTACGGCAACAGCAGTATCACCCAGCAGGGTTTCCGGACGTGTAGTTGCAATCTCTACGAAACGTCCCTCTTCCCCTACGATCGGGTAATTAATGTGCCAGAAAAATCCGTCCTGATCCTCATGCTCAACCTCTGCATCAGAGATGGAAGTCTGGCATACAGGACACCAGTTGATGATTCTGGAACCTTTGTAGATATAGCCTTTTTCATATAATTTGATAAATACTTCCTGTACTGCTTTGGAACATCCCTCATCCATTGTGAAACGTTCTCTCTCCCAGTCTGCGGAAGCACCCAGTTTCTTTAACTGATTGATGATCTTTCCGCCGTACTCCTCTTTCCATGCCCACGCATGTTTTAAGAATTCCTCACGGCCGATATCGTGTTTGTCGATACCTTCTTTTTTCAGCTTGTCGATAACCTTAACCTCTGTAGCGATAGCTGCATGGTCAGTTCCCGGCTGCCATAATGCTTCATAGCCCTGCATTCTCTTGAAACGGATCAGGATATCCTGCATGGTTTCATCCAGCGCATGTCCCATGTGAAGCTGGCCGGTTACGTTTGGCGGCGGCATAACAATGGTAAACGGTTTCTTGTCCGGATTTACTTTTGCATGGAAATATCCATTGTCCATCCATTTTGTGTAAAGACGCTCTTCGATTCCCTTAGGATCGTAAGTTTTTGCAAGTTCTTTGCTCATAATGTCCTCCTGATATTCTATCTCTGTAATAAAAGTATCTGCGGATCACTCCGCTGTAAAGCAGCCCACAGCTCTATAAGCTTATTCGATTAAAAAACGCCCTTTACACGCATTATACGTGCAAAGGGCGATATAAATCGCGGTACCACCTTAGTTTGTCTCTCATTCCCTTAACGCGGGATACGTGAAAGCCTACCATGCGCGTATATGAATCTCAGTATTATCATACCACTCACTTCAGCCTCCCGGCTCCAAAGCTACCTTCAGCGCTTCTGTTTCCGGGAAACCTTCCAGCTTATAAGCTTCCCTCTCTGTGGGACATTACCGCCTACTCCTCTTTTTCACAGCCTTTTTCTGGATTCTACTATAATGAAAAAAGGCTTTCTTGTCAAGAATGTTTCTCCGGATTTCACAAATTTATCTGATGTCATACGTATATTTTTCCCGCATTGTCGAACAAAATTTTATCAATAATATCCTTTGCATTATTTACGGAAAGATATCCGTCCTCTATTTTTTCTCTCAGAACACTACACAGTGAAAAACGGAATGCAAGAAGGGAGCCATAACTTTCCTCTACTGTCCATGTATCACATCCCCAGCAGATTTTATCAATCTGGGACATCTCGATCAGCTGATGCATTACACGTTTTGATGCAGTGTAGGATAAGATTGGAAGCCAGGTCAGATCCGGATACAGATTCGGATATCCGTCTACTATGGAAAAGAGATCATCTACCCATGGAAAGCCGCAATGCAGCAGTACGAATTTTGTTTCCGGATTATTTTTTATCACATTGTTCAACTGCAATATATTCGTATCTATGACTTGTCCCATTCCTGTATGGCACTGCAATGGAAGTGACACTTCCGCCGCAATTTCACATATTTTCCAGAACAAATAGTCCTGAAAACATCTGATATCTTCCTGGGTTATATCCGACTCTTTTAAACGGAATACCCTTTCAGCCTGCTCCCGCGTCACTTTTTCAAAATGAAGACTACGCTCATAGGCCATCGCTATTTTTAAGGCCACACAGCCCTCACTCTTTTTTTGTATGATCCACTTTCTGACCCACTCCACATAATCCTGTAAATTGTCCGGCAGCTCACCGAAGTTCTCTTCCAGTGATACACCGTCATGATTGCGAAGTCCTTTTTTATAGCCCAAAAAGAACAGATCCAGTCGAAAAGCAGGCGTAAACAGTTCCGGTCTTCCATTGTCAGAGCCCGGATTCCAGTAGGTATCTACGATTACTTTTTGATACTTACACTTATTTTTCAGTACATCCATGTAAAAGTCGGGATTTTGATGCGCTTTTCTGATCTGATCTGAAATCTGATCCCAGTTCTGAGCTGTGATCGGCTCCGATATTCCATACAACTCCCCGATTGCCTTTTGAAGCCAGACAAAATAAGATTTATATCGTGTTTTTTCCAGATATGCATTCCTGCTTTCTGCTGTTGTCCCCGGAGTTACCTGCTGCCATTGTAAATACGTATTATTTATCAGCTTATCCAGATCAAAATCCACCATCGCCTGTTCTGGCAGATGATGTGAATGCGTGTTCCTGATTTTATGATCGGATATATAGTTCATTAATTCCTGCTCTATCTGATTTGCTGTTCCCATGATAATATTCCCCTTTCTTCCTCTTATCCATTCTATCCGTTTGACTACATATTTAAAAACCACAGAAAAACAATTTCTTCTTTTCCGCAATAAAGCGACAGATCGTTTATTCCACACTTTTCAGGGATTCTACCATATCAATCTTCTTTAATTTCTGATGCATAAACAGATTTACGATCATGGAGAATCCAATTGTCAGCAGTCCGCAGTACAGGAAACTGACAGGATTAATATTTCTTCCGAACATGACCGCATCCACTTCCACAGTGCGGATAATATATCTGTGCAAAAAGATTCCGAATACAGCCCCTGCCAGCACGCCGATGAGGGTAAGGATAACATTCTCCCTGTACACATAGGCAGAAACCTCAGTATCATAGAATCCCAGTACCTTCAGGGTTGCCAGTTCTCTCTGGCGCTCCGTAATATTGACATTGTTCAGATTATACAGAACCACGAAAGCAAGCATTCCCGCAGAAATGATCAGCACTATGATTACCGTATCCAATGCTCCAAGCATTCTGTGAAGCTGAGCCTCCAGACTGCTGGTATAGCTGATGCTTAACGCAGCCGGATACTTCAGGATCTCATTTCCCACCTCAGATTCTGATTCTTTGTACTCCTCTTTTACTGTGAACACAGTTGCAGAATAGTTCGGCTTCTCCCCGAAGGTCTGTTCATAGACATTTCCTGTCATATAAATATAATGTCCCATGTAATTCTCTGTCACTGCTGCGATCTTTGTCTCATAATTTTTTCCATCCTTTGTGATGGTCATGGTATCCCCGACTTTCAGTCCTGTCAGGGTCGCCGTCTTCTCACTGATCACTGTACCTGCTTCCGTCAGCTTATATTTCTCTTTTGTCTTTCTGTCCTGAAGAGTTACATCCTTATTAAAGGTCTCAAGATTCTCAGGCACATAAACATATACGCTAATATTGGATTTATTTCTGGGAACACTCATCTTGGTAAACTGCACATGAGTATATCTCTCGATCTGACTGTTATTTTTCAGAAACTCATCCAGTTCCTGTCTCTCCTTATCTGTAGCATCCTCATCATCAATGATCGTTCCTGTGTAATGCTGAAGTTCCTGATACTGCCGTCTGGCAATATCCATAATGGAATCCCTGAGTCCAAAACCTACCAGCATCAACGCCATACTTCCCGAAATACCGAAAATCGTCATAAAGAAACGTTTTTTATATCGGAAAAGGTTTCTCAGAGTAGATTTCCATGTAAAATTCAAGTGCTTCCAGAAAAGCGGGATCCGTTCCAGCAGGATTCTCTTACCCTCTTTGGGAGCAGGAGGACGCATCAGTGATGCCGGGGTTTCCGCCAGTGCCCTGTAACAGGAGAAAATGGTGGCTCCGACAGTACACACAGTTGCCGCACCTGCTGCTATCATTGCAAATTTAAATTCATAACGGATCTGGATATTGTTCATCATTCCCTTGTACATAATGCCATACCCGTTAATAATAACCAAAGGCAGGATCTTCTCTCCGATCAGTATTCCCAGAATACTGCCTCCCACTGTGGCAAGAAAGGCATACAGCAGATATTTGGATGCAATTGCATACTTGCCGTATCCCAGAGCCTTCATTGTACCAATCTGGGTTCTCTGTTCTTCCACCATTCGTGTCATGGTAGTCAGACTTACCAGTGCAGCCACCAGGAAAAAGATAACAGGGAAAACCTGTCCGATACTTCTCATTCTGTCTGCATTATCCCCATAATCTGAATATTCCGGCAGATCATTGCGATCCGTTACCATCCATTCCGGCATACTGATATCATAGATCTCATCCTGGGCATCCTGAATCTTTTTCTCACCGTCTGTAATTTCTTTCTCTGCATCCCTCTTGCCGTCTTCGTATTCTTTTTTACCTTCTTCCAGATCCTTCTCAGCTTTTTTGATGTCCTTTCTGGAATCCTTCAGCTTCTGTTCGTTCTCTGAGATTTCCTTCTCTCCATCCCTCAGCTTCTGTTCATTGTCAGCAATCTCTTTCTCACCGGAAGCAAGCTTTCCTTCATTCTCCTGGATCTGTGCTTCTCCTGAAGCAAGTTCTGCCTCCTTCTCCTCTAACTGAGCCTGGCTGGAATTTAGTTTTGCTTTTGCAGCATCGATCTGTTCCTGTGCTGACTCAAGCTGGGCTTCTTTTTCCTGAATCTCTTTTCTGGCTGGTTCCAGCTTCTTCTCCTGAGCCTTCACCTCTTTCCATCCTGCATCAATCTTTGCCTGGGCATCGGGAAATGCGGCCTCCTGCTGGTTCAATTCTGCTTCCTTTGCATCAAGCTGGGCCAGTCCGCTCTCCACCTGGCTTAAACCACTCTCCAGTTCACTTCTTGCTGCTGCGATCTGGTTTCTGGATGCTTCCAGCTGGGCTGCCTGACTGTCCACCTGCTCCTGATAAGCGGAAACCTGTGCTGCCAGAGCCGCCAGATCTTCCTCTGAATATACTCCCGAAGCTGCTGCTTCCTCATACTGTGCCTGTAATGCTGCAAGCTGACTTCTGGCATTCTCTAACTGAGCCTCTCCTTCGGAAAGCTGGGCCTCCTGCTGCTCAATCTGGGCAAGTCCCTGATTGCAGCTTTCCTTTTTGGCATTTAAGTCCTGTCTGGTTGCTGCAATCTGCTCTCTGCCTGACTGGATCTGCGCCTTTCCATTGTCAAGTTCCTGCTGGCTCTGGGTAAGCTGCGTCTTTGCATCCGCAATCTGCTTCTCACCAGCGCTTAACTGATTCTTGCCATCCTCAAGCTGTGCTTTTCCATCATCAAGCTTTGCCTGGTTCTCTGAAACCTCCGCCCATCCTGCATTCAGCTGTTCCTTTGCAGATGCGATCTGTGCTCTGCCACTGGCAAGCTGCTCTTTCGCACTGGCAAGCTGGGATCTGCCATCCTCTAATTCCTTCTTTGCATCTGCAAGCCGGGCTTTTCCGTCCTCCAGTTCCTTTTTTGCGTCTGCAAGCTTTTTCTTGCCATCCTTATATTCCTTCTTGCCGTCTTTTAACTTCTTTTTGCCGTCCTCCAGTTCCTGTCTGGCATCCGCAAGCTTCTCATTAGCTTCCTTCTTTCCGTCTTCAAGTTCCTGTCTGGCATCTGCAAGCTTGTCATTGGCTTCCTCTACAATCTCATCATATCTGACCTGACACCGTTCTGCCTCAATCCCCTCCACTCGCTCCTGCACTCGCTCTATCAGGGAATCATAAGCATCTGTATAGCTGATCAGATCCTGTGCCCCATGAGCCTGCACATAGATCTGTGTATAAACCTCCTGGTCAAAATCCTCAGGGAGCACATAGGCAAATCCATTAACCTCACCGGAACCAAGAGTAGAGTTTCCCCGGTTATAGGATATGTAAAGCGGACTCTCACCTAAACCCACAACTGTGTAATCTGTCTTTTTCAGCAGTTCGCTGTCTCCGCCCTCTTTCAGGGTAATCTGATCACCCACCTGATATCCATTGCTCTCAGCAAAAATACAGTCAAGGAAAATCTCTCCGCTTTTTTCCGGAGCTTTTCCCTCTGTCACTGAGATCCGGTTCATGGTTTGATCCACAGCTTCCACATGAAGTACCTTCTGCTTCTCGCCTTCTCCACACATTACATCTGTACCATAGGCGCCCTCTGCATTCTCAACTCCGTCCACCTGCTTAATGGCAGCTACATCATCCTCCGTCAGTCCCAGAGTTCCCATTACTTTGATATCCATAAGATTGGTTTCATCATAATAGGCATCACCTGAGAAGCGCATATCCGGTGACGACGCCTGTATTCCGGAAAAGAATGCAACTCCCAAAGCAACGATCATAAATATGGAAATAAACCTGGCCTTACTTTTTCGTATCTCCATCCAGAAATCTTTATGCATTGCTTTCATATTCATCACCTACCATTCAATCTCCTCTATGGGTGTAGGATGGTCATTCATCGTCATCCTGGAAACCTTTCCGTTCTTGATCTTGATCACACGGTCTGCCATAGGTGTCAGCGCCGAGTTATGGGTAATGACGATCACTGTCATTCCACGCTCCCTGCACATATCCTGCAAAAGCTTTAAGATTGCCTTACCAGTCTGGTAGTCCAGTGCACCTGTGGGCTCATCACACAGTAAGAGCTTGGGATTCTTCGCCAGTGCCCTGGCAATGGAAACTCTCTGCTGCTCACCACCGGAAAGCTGTGCCGGGAAATTGGTCAGTCTGTCCTTCAGTCCCACTTCCTCCAGAACCTCCCTGGCATCCAGCGGATTTTTACAGATCTGCAATGCCAGTTCTACGTTCTCCAGCGCTGTAAGATTAGGCACCAGATTATAGAACTGGAATACAAATCCAATATCATTTCTCCGATAACCGGTAAGCTGCCTGCTGTTATATCTGGCAATATTCCTTCCATCCACCAGAACTTCTCCGCTGGTAGCCTGATCCATACCCCCAAGAATGTTCAGCACTGTCGTCTTGCCCGCACCGCTGGGACCAACGATCACTACGAACTCTCCCTTGGCAATCTCAAAGCTGATCTCATCCACTGCAACGATCTTTACTTCTTTGGTTCCATATATCTTGGAAACCTTATCCAGTTTTACATATGCATCTGTCATCTCACTCATCCGCATTTCCCCTGTAATTTTATTTTTGCTACACCGGTAATTTTATTTTGTTACAATTATTAACGATTCTTTTGACCCCGATTTATTTCCGTATTTATTTACAGGCAGGTCAAATTCTGACCTGCCTGGTAGTCTTAATGGTTATATTTATTGTAACACATTATACCTGTAATTAAAAATAAAATATTCATAAAAAATCCAGATACTTCAAAACCGCCTGATCATCTCAGGCGGTTCATCATTTTAACCATGTGGCATATCTCCTTTCTTCTTATTTCGTGTACCAGAACATCTTATATCTTCTTTACCCGTTATTATTTTACATTAAGCTGATGACGAAAATATAAAAGTGGGACTAAACATACATCATCTGACCTCGAATCTTTATTTTTATTCTTACCTGATTTCCGCATGAAAGAAAAAAATCATGCTCATATACACACTTATGGTTTACAAATCACAAAAAGCAGCATCTTTATATAGTGAATTTGCAAATTCAAAAAATTTAAAGGAGGCAAAAATTATGCCAGGAACATTTAACGGAACAACTTTAACTATTTCAGCTACCCCCGTAGACGGTGCACTGATTCCCGATAAAAGTGCAACAAATGTAGCGGGAATTGCCATTGTGGGGTCAGATATGTATTGCGTAAAGACAACCGGTCTTAAAACTACATTACTCAAAACGACTGACTACATGGCAACAAAAGCAACTGCCGTAAAAAAAGATCTGAACTGGTTCGCTCTGGGACTTACCAAAATTGGAAATTATCTGTATATGCTTGCAGAAGACCATAAAGGTTACGGCGGTTCTACAACCATCGTAAAACTGGATACCAAAGGCAATCAGCTCGGTACGTACAGTATCAATGAAATTTGTCCAAAAGGCGCATTAGGTATCACTGCTGCTGACGGAACTAACGAGAAATTTATCATTATGCATTACGCTGACAAGAGCAATGCTGGGACATTAGCTTTCAGTGTTGTAGACTGGAAGGCTGCTGAAGCAGCAAGTACATTCACAGTTACTAACTCAGGTTTTGGTTATACCACACGGCTTCAGGATATTTACTATCACACTTCATTTGGATTATTTATCCTGACAAATAACACTTTTTCAACACTTCAGAACCGTATTCTGGTAGTTGATTATCATCTTACTGATGATAAAGGTAAAAAATACACTCCATGTTCGGTCATCAATGTAAATAAAACAGGTGAATATAAGCAGTACAACCTTGAATCAATCTGTATGAAAGCCAATCACCTTGTGCTTGCATCCAATGTTATAACATCTGATGGAACCGCAGAAGATAAATTCTCTGTGCTGGAAGGCATTACCTACTCCGGTAAAACCTATACTTTTGCATGCGGTTTTAAAGCAGGAGCCCGTGTACCTACCAAAGTAGATCCCAACTATGAAACAACTAATCTGGGATGTGTATCCTTTAACGGAAACAATACTCCATATTTTATAAAACAAAGTCAAGATAAAGTCGCTGTTCTTGGCTACTGTAAAAATTATATGAATACAAGCGCAGGTGTATCTCACTTTAAAACATTCACTGACGGTTTATTAGGTCATGCCAACGGTATGAGCTGTTTTAACGGAAAATTCTTTGTTGTCGCAGGAAATAACAAAGTGGTTGCTATCAGCAGTAACAAAGAGGATGAGGAAATAACATATACAGTAACTCCCAACGATAACGATAAATCATTTGCTCTTAAAGCAATTAATTATTTTTATGAGGCAAATACAGCTTTATTATTGTCCGTTGTTGACGGAACATTAAAGCTCTATAAATGTACATTTGAAAATGAAAAAAATGTAAAAGCCACTTATCTTTGTACACTGGTAAACGCCGGTCAGCCTACATCCCAGGATATTTTCTATCACAATAAATTAGGGCTTTTTGTCGGAACCAGTAATCCACATACTGTAAGTGGAGTAACGACTAAAATCACAACAAAAAACACCTTGCTTCATTATAATCTGAAAAAACTTGATGATAGCAAACTTTTATATCCGGATTTCGGATTTGTTACAGATATTCCTGCTAAAGATGCTCAGGGCCGCACATATAACAGTTTTGAACTGGAATCAGTGGCTCTGGATCAAAATAATAAATTAATCGCTGTGTGCAATGTCAATGTCAAAGATGCTACCCACACCAGTGGTTTAGCATCCACTGACGGCTTCTTTCAGTATAATACGCTTGAATTTATTACAGCTTGATTTCGCTACATCAATAACAGCATAAATTTCCATTATAAAAAGCAGGCAGTTTTTCGCCTGCTTTTTATAATTCCAATTTTCTATTTAACAACAACTTTTTTATTATCTGACCATACGCCAAACTGTTTAATACCATTCAACAACGTATATGCATGCGCTTTCAAATAGTAAACTCCCGGTTTTATATTTTTAAAAGTAACTGTATTTTTCTTTTGATTTTTTAATACAATATTTTCTCCTGAATCTGCATTCTTAAGTACGCAATCAAACCCATCACTGTATTTTAAATTTCCAAACTGTGCGGTTACTGTTTTCTTTTTCCCGGTAATTTTTATTAATTTTATATTATCTTTATTTAGTTTAACAGGAGGCATACGCATTTCATTAGACCACCTGCTATAACTTTTTTTACCATTTTGAACAGTATAAGAACGGACTCTGGCAAATCCCATAGTCGGCACTTTTTTTAATATACAGGTTGTGTTTGCAGAATTTTTATTAGCTAATACCTTAGTACCATCATATATTTGATATTGATATCCATCTGCATTCTTTACTTTTCCGCTCAAATCAATTGTAACATAGATTTGTTTGTTTACTATATCTGAATCAACAGATTTTATATACGGACGATTTGTTTCTGGTTTTGAAGCAGTTCCCTCACTTACAAAAGGAATACCATTCATCTTACAGTAATAGTATGCATATGAATTTTTCTTTCCATGAACTGTTAGAGAATCACAATTTATGAACGCCTCAGCACCTATCTCAGTAACTGTTTCAGGTATATATAACGTTTTCAGTTTTCGACAGTCAGCAAATGCAAAAAAATCTATACTTTGAAGATTTTGGGGAAGTTTAACACTCGTCAGTTCACCGCAGTATATAAATGCACTTTGTCCAATTTTTTTCACATTATCAGAAAGTATTACCCTTTTAAGCTTTGGACATGTGCTAAAGGCAAAAACTGGAACAGTATCTACTGAAGCCATCCACTCTACTTCTTCTATGTTCAAATTATCTTCAAAACAAAATTTTTCTACTTTAGAAACCGAAGGAAGAAGCATTATCTTCTTATAATCTCCAGTTGGGTATTCTCCATACACACGGCTCTCTGAAATTTTCAACTGTTCATACTTATTTTTACTTTCAATGGTTATCTGTGATTTCATAGCAGCTTCTGCTGAGACAGATGCAGAAATTGCTACACACGTTAAAGCAATCAACAATATTTTCTTTACTTTCTTTGACTTCATAGAATCTCCTCCAATCAATAATATTCATCTATTATCATAATATATCACTAACTATAAAAGATCCTGTATTTCTGGTATTAAAAGTATTCTAATGACCCCGAACCAAAATGCAAATTTAAATTAATCTCCACAGTTTTGCAGCAACATATGTTCGCCTGTAGTCTGAAAGCCTTTTGTTTAGCAGCTGCCTTAATTTCCAGCCTGGAATAGCCCTAAAAGCATCTCGGGCTGGAAATTTACATGTTATTGGCACCTTGAATCTGTGCTTCAGTCATACACATATCATGTTCTTTCGCAAATTTAAGAGTTGCCTTTAACCCTTTGGTTTTTTCTCCTTTCAAACCTTCGAATGCTACTTTTACATCTATCATGTAGCAGTATTCTAAAAATCTTTTCAATGCCTTTTCCTTCTGGCTGTTCTTAAATAATAATTCCCATACAGACATCATATCTTCATGATAGAGAAGAATAATGATATCTCCATACCTGACTGCAAAATAGTATTCCGTTAACATTTGATCACGCCTCTTCAGATTTACTGTGCAGGTACTGCATGATTTCTTCATAGCTCCGTCCACTCTGTGCTATAGCATCCAATAACTTTTTCTGGCGAAGTGCATCCCTCTTATCCAATAAATCTTTTAATGTTGCTGCCGCAGCATCATACCGATGCTTTGCTTTCACCAGATTCTTCTGTGCTTTTTCAATTTTAGTGTCCAGTAGTTCTGCGTTTATTTCACGTGCCATATTTACCGCCTTTCTTTCTGAATGTTTGATTTCTTAAGTGTATTACTGATCTCTCCGGCTCGATAAGTAATGTTTCCTTCATTCATCCCAAAAGCCTCTAAGATTTTTTTCTGCTTTGCTGTTACAGCATGGTCCAGCCGGTATACATTATCCGTCTGGCGTGTCATTTCAATCTTCTCAAGTTCCCTGATTGCTGCCGGAACTGTCATATAATTCTGTTTCTTCTCAAGTTTTTCGTTCTCTTCCTGTAATGCAGTATAAATTTTGTTTCGGATTATCAGTGCGATGAATTGTGTAAAAATCCTTCCCTCAACTCCTTCGTTTGTATGTGAACGCATGCTCTTGTTTCCAAGGAATGATTTATCAGAGGCAAAAAGTTTCTCAGATACATCACGGCTCTTATAAAGATGCAGTGCTTCCTTTGCGGTCATCCTTTCGGATGTAATAATAACAAAGTATCCGCATAATGATATTTCCCGTTCTGTCACAGTTGTTTTTTCTTCCGGATATAAAAACACGCCATCTTTATCGTAGTGAAGATAAAAGTATTTTTCGTAAGCTGAACCGAACTCTACTGTTTCATTCTGATGTGACATCAGCAAAGCTGTCCGCTCTCTCAGTGCGTTTTCAAAATGCTCCCGTTCATCAGCATCTTTTGAAATACTATGATAAATATGAATGTATCTCTTTTTTTCATCGCCTTCAAATAAAGTCCTTTGTACTGTTTTTCCATACACACCATAGGCATTCATGTCACAAGAGCGCTTATTTTCGAACGTTCCTTTGTTCTCTAAGATCAAATCACTTATGAAAGAAGACATGCCTTTAGCCATGATCACAAAACTATAACCACATTCGTCTAAATAGCGTATATTTCCACGGCTGAAATATCCCCTGTCCAAAATGAAACCGATTTTTTTATAGCCATACCCAGTGATTTTACCAAGCATGGTCCTAAGCTGTGATACGTCGTTAATACTTCCAGGATAGGCTTCATAAAAGAGTGGTTCTTTATTCTTAAGATCATATCCAACCGAATAGTTGATGATAGCTGAACCGATATCTGTCTTGGCATGACCGAATTCAGCCAGTTCAATCTCTCCGGCCTGACAGTTCTTATTCGTAGAATCATAGGAAATATAAATACGCTCCCTTCGATTTCTCTTTGCATTCCATTCATTCAGAAAGCCTGTACTCTTATCCTTGGTGATGCTCTTAAAGAAATCACTTACCGACGCATCACTATAGATCTTCATACCAGAACTATACAGTGGATGATTGTATGCGTAATCCGGATAATGCTGTGCCACATTGCTTTCTTCTACAATAGAGTAAGAGGCAAGGTCAAGCAATAATGCCATATCCCGCTCAGAGAAGAACTGTCCGAGCAGCTTGTCTAACGAATAATCCAATACTATTTTATGCATTACAGCATATGTACCAACCCGCAGACAGCTGCTACGTTCTGTCCGGTCTTCCATCCCTGATAAGACTGCATCTGGAAAGTATTTCAGAAAGGCTTCGTTAGGAATCATCATAGTGTCATCATCTGGACATACCTTGCCTATAGTCGCTCTCTGTGGATAGGTATATTTTTTCTCCGGATCATAATAGCGATCATACTCATACTTAATATATGTGATATCCCCGCGTCTTAATCGGGTCAATTTTCCATGCACATCCGGTAGCTTAACTCTTGATTTCAGGTACATATTTGCCTCCTTTATTCAGGTTTATATAGCCCTAAATTTATTGTACAGCACAACCCGTATTTTTGCAATAATTTCCGCAGAAATACGGGCTTTTTTAAAATTTTATTTTCGTTAGGGCTACTCATTTTTGGAAGTTAAGGTAATCATGATGCCTTACTTGTCATGCAAAAAAATCGAAAATGATGTATATAATTTTCCTACATGGCAATACTGTAAGTACAAAGATATATTCGACAGCCGCATAATCATTAATTCGACAGCAAAATTTTACATATCTATTTCTTATCAGAAAGATTTACTTTCCATAGACACAAGAATTTTTACACCCTCGCATAAACACTTGGATTGCGGCCATTTTTTTTAATCTATTTTACACTACCCAAAAGTCAGGTTTTATTATCATAATATACCATTTACTATACGAACATCTGTAAATCTGGGATTAAAAGTATTCTAATGGACACGAATGTTATGCTTATATTCATCTACCATTTTAGTAAACATATTTTTCTCAAATTAACCTATTTTCTTACCTAAAATGACAGAAGCCCTCTCCGCTGGAAAAATATATCCTGCAGAAAAGGCTTTTTTCTTTTCCCTATTTAATTTTTGTTAAAAAGATTATCCTTAATCTCTTTCAGATCGCTTTGAACCTGATTCAGAATCTGAAATTTCTCAGTTAAACTCTCAATCACCGTCTGGTAATTTTTCTCTCGTTCTTCCTGCTTTGTATCCCTCTGTTCATTTGATTTCACAATGTAAATCAGAAGAAAAACCGCAAGCACAGCCCAGATTCCCTGTGAAACTGCCACATTCATAACCGTTGTTTCCATGGTTTCTGCCTCCTTCCTTAATCTTCTTTTATTATGCAAACTTTTTCTATGTTTTGTCTACTAAAAGTCTTTTCTAATCTTATTATTACCGTTTTAATTTAAAGCATATTTCTATTCTCTACAATTATTTTGCAAATCTCTTTTTACCATGTATTTCTTCTCCTATCGCTGATCTAAATTTGCAACCTCACTTAATAAAGAGTTTTTTCTCTTCCATTTGTAAACTCACAAATTTTTTTCTTTTTTAGTTTCTGATCAGCAGTTTTCTTACTACTTCCCCTAAAAAGGAGGTAGATACCTATGAAAACACTGACAGAACTTATCCAAAATTATCAAAATGGTATCCCAGATTCAGACAGTGAAATTCTCAAACGTATGGAACCGCTTGTGAAAGGATATGCATCCCGGATTCACTGCATGGAACGCGAAGATTCCACACAGGAATTGTATCTTACTTTGTTAAAGACATTGCCATATTTAAGTTCTTCATCCTCAGAAGGTGAATGTATCAGATACATGCAGACCTCTGTCGAAAACAGATATCGTTCCCTTTGCCGCAGTTGTCTTTCCGAACCTGAAAAAGATGATTTTGATTCTTGTTCTGTTTCATTACAGGCTCCCGACAGTTTTGATGACACCTATTATGATGTAACCGCATATATCAACTCTTACCCTTCGGACAGTGTCCAGAGAAAAATTCTGTCCATGTACTTTTATCAGGATAAAAGCGATGCCCAGATTACCCGGAAACTGAAGCTGTCCCGCCAGTACGTCAATCGGATGAAGAAGAAACTAATTCTCAGATATATTTCCGAAAACAAATAAAAGAAACACCTGCTGACCATAAATTTACAGTCTGCAGGTGTTCCCTTAGTTTTCATAAAATTTCCATTAATGCCATTCCCGTACCGGAAATGCCATTCATAAAAGCCAGATTCAGATATTCTGTCCCAGATATTTTTGCCGGGTGATCCAGTTGAAATAAAAGGCAGTCACATAACGCCTCATATTGCTCCTTCATTTTTTTATTACCATATTTTCGAAGGTACTTCTTCATAATAAGTAAATTCCCGGACATCCCATGACACAGACAAATTTTTTCATCCTGTTCTCCATAAAACAAAGAGTCTACAGCATTTAACCTGTCTTTTTTAATCTGCATATCCTCAGGAAACAGCTCTTCCAGTTTCATTCGTGAAAGCAGGATTCCCGGCGCCCCATGGCACCATGCATTCATGAAGCTTTCCCCTGAACTCTCTCGTAAATCCTTCCAGTTTCCGGCTTTCTCTGAGTACAGAGAATCCTCATATCTCAGCAAAAGCTGTATTTTATCAGCATATTCCGCTTTATGATTACATTCATACAACGCTGCATAAGCCATCAGAAATCCACTGTTGCCATGAGACATTCCAGCCAGCGGTCCGTCTGTTCCTTTTAATCTCCATCCGTATCCATTTCCGGTTTCCTGTCCTTTCTTCCACAAATCTTTTTCCATATCTGCCGCTATTTCATAATATTTCAGATTTCCGGTTTCTTTATATAACATCACTGCCACTACAATAGCTCCGGCATTTCCGCTCAGATAATCCAGTTGTGAATCTTCTTTCCATACCCTCTCAATAATGCTGAAATGCTTTTCCGCATAAATCATCCACACTCTTTTTCCTGTAAGTTTAAACAGATAAAGATAGGTATATACCACCGAGCTTTCTCCATTTACAATACCTGTCAGAAGATTTTTATCATAAATCTGTTTTTTGTGTATTTCATCTGTATAAGCTTTCAATCTCAAAACAGCAAGATGATAAATTTCTTCTGCACTTGCATTCTTTTCTTCAAAATCATGAAGATATTTTGCAAGAAACAAGACTATCCCGGATATTCCATCATATAAATATATTCCACCTGATCTGAGATTCCAGTGACCATTATCCCAGAATTGCAGACCCGCCCAGCCGGCGCTCTGTTCCCGGATAATTGCTCTGCTGCAGATTCGATGAACTATCTTTCTGATCTGACTGTATATTTTGCGCTCTTTATCTGTGTCATATCCCTTTATCCTGGTCGGAAACATCTTTTTCTTTCCATCAGATGCCTTCAGCATTTCCATGGACAGCCTGATATAATCACACTGACATTCCATATCAGAGTAACTCATCTGCTTCATATGCATTCGCCATGACTCATAAGGAGTACAGGGCAGATATTCTTTATGTTCTCCGCCATTTCCATCATAAACAGATCTGCTGTTCGCATCAATCTCAAAGCAGGGTATATCCATTTCCAGAAGGCTGTCAATTTCATAATCATGAATCTCTTTCATAAAAGAAGATTCCCCCTCTTTGTGAATCACATTCAAAAGAGCTTTCCTGCATTCTCTTGACTTCATATAATCCGGATGAAACGAAGCCATAAGATACATTGCATACTGTTGGGTATGCCGCAGTACAACTCTGGAACGTCCGTCAAAAAAGCCGGACAACATCACCTCCACTTTCTTATCTGCCATTGCCACCATGTACGCTCTGCAAAATCCTCTGATAATGCATTCCGTATAATCTGCCGCATTGATAACCTGATCATTTAGTCTTACAATGCATTCCTTTATCTGCATTTCCACAGGTTCATATTCTATGTGGATATCAGATGTTTTATCATCCTTTACCACAGGAAGTTTAAACGGTGTTTTTATCTTTTCCTCTGTTCCCATTGCACTTATAAGAACTCCTCTGTTTCCTCTGCCCCATGTGAGAACAGGAAGCATTCCTGTATGTATAACCGAATTTGCCAATTTTATCTCTGTACTTTTGTTTATTTTTTCTTCTACACTACTTCCGTCTTTCTCTGATTGTTGTTTTAAATATCCCGGATATGTCTCCATATCGATAATCACAGGATATTCTCCATGTGCAATAATATTTTCACCATGAAGATCTGTTGCTCCGAGGGCATATCCCAAAAACAGATGTATGCCCATTCTGAAATAATAATGCTCCACCTCACTTTCGTTTTTACAGGGAATATTCTCAATTTTTTCTTCCCATCCATAGGAATCATGAGATAAATATTGTACCGTCCTGCAGGAAATTCCTGTTTTTCTGCATAAATAGTTATAAAGTTCCTGATATTTTATATTCTTATCAAGACTATGTGGCTTATAGTACAGAATTGTTCCATTATCCAATTCTACCTTCGCCACACTTCGTCCTCCTCTGTGTATATCGCCTTTCGACATGTAAATTCCCACAGTCCCGGAAAACTTTCTTCCATCACAGAATATTTTTTGTATCTGTTCTTTTTCTGCATAAAGAGATTTCCTGATTTCACATTCTGCTCTCTGGATAGAGTTATTTTTCAATTCAAGCAGACGTTTTAACTCGGGATATTCCTGCAGTAAAGATTTTACATATGTTGCATTGTTAAGATATTTTTTTTCATAATAATCATATTGTTCTTTTGGCGTACTTCCTTTTAGATTTCCAAAATTTTTCTGCCGATGTACATCTAAGATTAATATTTTAAGAAACATAGTTCGATTTTTTCTGCATAAATAATCCAATTTCAGCAACACACTATAGTTCCATATACAATAAAAGACAATTTCTCTTCTATACTTTCCGTATCTATTATCTCTATTTCATCTAATTCTTTTTCCACATTTCCTATTATTTTATCATTCATTTCGTTCATAACCGTCACTCTCCCATTATGTATTATCGCTAATTATTATTTCTACTTCAAAAAAATCTTTATCATATTTAAAATCTATTTCACCATTATACTTTCTTACAATTTGTTTGACACTTTCAATCCCCCATCCGTGCTCATCTTTCTCTTTTTTACTTGTATAAAATTTAGTGTTTTTTTCATAAGGTTTATATATGCTTGTATTCTTTACTTTAAAAATAAACATATCATTAATATTTCGAAAAATACACGTAATTTTACCTTTTCCCTCTTCACACTTTTCAGCAGCTTCTATTGCATTATCCAAAAGATTTCCTAGGAGTACAACAAAATCTATGTCTTTCATCGGAATTTTTTCTATTTTTGAATCTACTTTAAAAAAAATATTCTTTTCTTCCATTTTTCGCACTTTTATATTCAACATAAAATTTATTTCTGGAATTCCTGTCCACGCTACTCCACTATATCTAATGCTTTCTCTCTTGTAATGATTCAAAAAAGTGATACATGAATCCAGTTCTCCATTTTCCAGGCATTCTTTTATATATAAAAGCAAATGTTTTTCATCGTGCACCAAACACCGATACCGGTCATATGACATTCTCAATTCTTCATATTCTTCTTCCATTAATTTGCATCTCATATCTAAAATCTGATTTCTCATTTCTAGGGTCTTTTTTTGAAACTTAACATATACACCAATCAATGCTATATTACTAACTGCTAATAAACATGCGGTCATTACAAAATTTTCCTTTTTAATCGTACCAAATTTGTATATGATGCTAACTATTAATAAAACATACTCTAACAATCCAATAATAAAAAGTTCCTTCAGACGTGTACGCAATATTCCTTTTATACTGTTTACTGACAAAATAAATTTAATTATCCAAAATATGAATAAACAGCCTAAAATCCAAAATATAACTTCCTGATATGTATGTCCTCTCGGATATGAATAAAAATCATCCCACTGTTTATGGTTAAACACCCCTGCATATACAACATAAGCCTCTTTTATCAATCCTATATTAACTGCATAGAAAAAATTCCAAACATATGCCTGTTTAAATGTGCAATCAAAGTAGCAAAAAACATATAATACAATTATTCCACTCCCAAGAATAATCATTAACAACGATTGATATCCAGCCCAATACTGAGCAGTTAACCAAAATATCATGCCGATATATAATATTCTTCTTAAGACCATCTCCTTTTTCTTTACAAAAAAAATATCATATATAATTCCTGCAATTAATCCAATTATGTATATACAAATAACTTTTATGACATATTTTTCTATTTTTTTATCAATCTGCCATAATGAAACAGAAAAATTATAAATTCCAAAAAAAATCAAAGAATACAACAGCCATTCTAGAACATAATATTTTTTTTCTAATATTCTTCGTTCAGAAAACGTCTGGCTAAATATCCAGACACCTATCCCTGTCTCCATAAACGTTGCCAGTCCATACAATAAAACTTTCAGCATTCTTCATACCCCCCAGTAATTCAGAATTGCTTCTCTGACACCTTTGAATCTTTCTCTGCCAACTGTAATAATATTACCGTCCCGCATATAAAGATCCCTTCCTTTCATCTTCATCACATGTTGGATGTTTGCAAGATATCCTCTGTCAGATATAATAAATTCTTTTGAATTCAGTTCCTTTTCTACTGTTGACAGACTTGCTCTGATCTTTACTTCCCCACGCCTGTGCACAAAAATGACATATTTTCCTTCTTTTTTCATATAGAAAATATCAGAATATGCCAGTTTTTCAACTTCATTTCTTTTATTTATGATATAGTACCGCTCTTCTTTCTCCATAATTCCAGGAAGAAGCGCATCATAAGCCTGCGGAAGTTTTTCCTTCAGACACTCTTTGGGGATATAACGATAGGTGTTTACCTCATATGCTTCTATTGCATAATCCACAAAATTTGTAATAAATATAATAACCGGATCCGGATAAAGTCTGCGAATTTCCCTCGCTGCCTCTATTCCGTTTTCTCCAGGCATCCGGATATCCAGAATATACATATCGAATTTTTCTTCATTCAATCCCAGCAGAAACCATTCCACATTCTGGTATATCGTTACCGTGCAATCTACGTTTTTCTCTGCAAAATACTGTTCTGTGATATCCTTTTCTTTTTTCAGATACATTTCGTCATCATCCAGAATCATTATTCTTATCATAGCAATTATTCCTCCATGAATGTATAAAATCTGAATTTCTTCACATCATAAAAATAACTTTCATCCTTATTGATGACCAGCTCATAAACCTCGATATCCCCTTTGGTTGTCACATCAGTTCTGTGATACTGATAAATGTATCTGCCTTCCTCATGGTTTTTTACCTTTCTGATGATATCATCCACCAGTTCTCCGATTGTCATCGGACTGTCTCTGGAAGGTCTCCATCTTCCAATCATACCACGAACCTGTGACTTGGTCAGTTTAATTCTCTTTCCAAGAAGATATCCTTTCGGGAAAAAGTCTTCTCTGGTCTTTCCTGTCTTTTTTAATATCTCACGTATTGTCTTATTTTCTTCATCTAAAGCAAATCCCATATTAGCATAAGCCTGCATATGAAGCAACGCTAATTCGAGATATTTACTGTTTTCAGATTCTTTATTCCATAACAGTAATTTGTCCAGACTTTTATATACAGTTTCTCTGATTGTAATTCCCTGATTTTGCAAAGTCTGCAAAGAAAACATCATGGTATACAAATCCTTTGTATATTCGTCCATATTCCTATATTCCTCCTGTCATAAAACATATCAAATTTGATTAGTCGCTTGTCATTTATATCCTTATACATATTTAATTCCGTCTGTTAAACTTTATCAAAGGAAAGGATTTTTATTTATGAAAAACAATACTATCGGAAAAAGAATTGCAGAAGCTCGGATCAACAGAAATATTACCCAGGAACACCTGGAAGAATTAAGTGGTTTATCTGTAAGTACGATCAGCCGGATTGAAACAGGTAAGTATATGCCTACTATTGAAAATCTCCTTAAGCTTTCTGAAATTCTTGATGTGGGACTTGACTATTTTCTTTATGATCTGCTTCCTCATAATAAAGATATTCAAAGCCCGGCTATTCAGGATGCGATTTCAATCATGAATCAAATGGGTGAACGCCAGACTGAATACATTGTAAAAATACTGAAAATATACCAGGCCTCTCATCAGGATTAAATATAATTACAATTCGACAATTTTCGTGTTTTTGTCCTCGAAAAGCATTTTTCTGACCTCGAAGCAACAATCAGGAAATGCTTTTTATTTTTTTCTGTTTCATGTTTACATTTTTCCCTTTTCTCACTCTTTATAAGATGTATCACCGGTGAGCAAATAAATAATCAAATTTCAGGAGGATAAAAAAATGACAAAAACAGAAAAAGCAGTAACATGGGCAATTGAAATCGCAAACGATCCGGCACACGGATATGATCAGGATAACAGATGGGGACCGGACTACGATTGTTCTTCACTGGTAATCTCTGCATGGCAGCAGGCTGGTGTACCTGTAAAAACAAAAGGAGCTTATAATACCAAAAGTATGAAGTCTGTTTTCCTGTCTTGCGGATTCAAAGACGTTACTTCCAGTGTTAATCTTGACAACGGAAGCGGTATGAAACGCGGTGATGTACTGTTAAACATTGCACGCCATACAGTTATGCATATCGGCAACGGCAAAGTAGTTTCTGCCAGTATAAATGAAAATGGTGGAGCCCACGGTGGTACTCCGGGTGACCAGAATGGCAACGAAATTAAAATCCAGAATTACTACAACTGCCCGTGGGATTGTGTTCTTCGTTATAATGAAGATTCTACATCTACGGATCCAGAACCACAGCCAACTACTGGAAATGCCAAAATCCGCAAAGGTCAGAGTTATGCCAATAAATTTGCCAATACTGGCATCTCCATTACCGGGAAAAGAGATGCTGCCACTAAGAAAGCAGCTATTAAAGTTCTTCAGACAGCTCTGAACAAAGATTATGGTGCCGGTCTGGATGTAGACGGTATCTGGGGAACTAACACAAGCAATGCCCTTGGTAAACATTACGTAAAAAGCGGTGAAACCCAGTATATGGTAACTGCCGCTGAGATTCTCCTTCTTTTACGTGCTTATGATCCAAACGGTGTAGAGATTCCCGGTACCTTTGGCTCAGGACTTCTCTCTGCTGTAAAGGCATTCCAGAAGGCACAGGGCTTAACGGTTTCCGGAACCTGTGACAGAAATACTTTCCTGAAACTGATCAGCTGATCTTTACCAGATAAACATCCGGCAGAATTCTTTTCACTGATTCTGCCGGATATGCCCCTTCACTATTTCTTGTATATAAAAAGAAACAGTTTTGAAACCCATCAAAATGATTTCAAAACTGTTTCTTTTGTTTTCTTATTTTTTACCACGGAACATATTCGCCGCTGTCTTCATCATAATAATACCAGCCGTTTCCTCTGCCTATAGGACTACAGTCAGATTCCGCAGCCTGAAACGGTATATAGGAATTGGTTCCCGGATCCCAGGAATACAGGTCATACGGATCTCTTACTTTTCCTGATGCATCATCAGGTGCGGTCCAGGTCCAGTAGTATTTATTGCCATCCTGATCCGTAACACCATCTTCATCCATAGCACGCCCAATATCCTCCCAGCTTCCATAACAATTTCCGTCACTGTCATACCAGTTTCCATCGTCAGCCTGAGAAATCAGTCTTCCATTTCCCTCACTGTCATATATCATCGCCTGATCTGCTGTCTGATCAATTTGATTGCCACCGTCGCCTGTTGAGCCATTATTTTCAGATGAATTATTGTCCACGTATGTATTCTGTGAATCATCTGTATTCTGTGAATCATCTGTATTATCCGCATCATTCCCTGAATTCTGTACATCGCCCGCATTATTGGATGAGGCAAATACTTTCGTCTTCTTATCCGCAGTCTGATTTGAATTTTCTTTTCCACCGGATGTACTTTTATTTACCTGTTTTTTATCCGGCTGAGATTTTTCTGCTGTTTTTTGTTTTGTCTGTTCGGATTTCCCCTGTGAATTCTGTGTATAATCAACCTGTGTCGCTGTTTTATTCTGTTCCGCACAGCCCGTCATAGCAGCCGCTGCTGTTAAAATCCCTGCCATAATAATTACAATCTTTTTCTGCTTCATTTTGTTGTCCTTTCTACATTTTCTAAAAATGTCATTGCCTTTATCATAATGTGCTTTTCCTGTTCATTATTACATACTCCACAGGCTTTGATGCCTCATATGTCCCTTATCTGTCATAAAAAGGACATTATTTATCTCCAAATTCAGACAAGATTTGAGTATAATAAGTGGCAGTACCGTAAACTTTGAGTATTACAGGAAAAAGCAGGTATAAACGCCTGGTAAAAGGGGGATTTTTCTTCTTAAAAGTGAAATCTCTGTGAAACAAATGACAGCAGTGCTTATTTCACAACTATTTTCTTTATTTTCGACCATTTCGTATAACTTTTTGCATAGCCTTTTACATAGGCACGTCCTGCAAGGTAGTAGACTCCGGGCTTCACACTTTTAAAGACCACCGTGGTTTTTGTCTGATTTTTCTTTGTATAAGCATAACTGCTTACACCTGCATAGCTGCCGTCATCAGATTTGGAAACTTTCTTTGCCAGTACCCAGTCTGTTCCATCACAGGACTTTGGAACGGTAAACGTCACCGTTACATTTCTTTTTGTTCCCTGTCTGGAAACCTTAGCTGATTTAACAGCAGGTTTTCCTGTTACAAGGCTTGTTTTTACAGTTACCTTCCTGACCTCTGCCCATTTACTGAGCACTTTGGTATCGCTCCCATTCAGATATTTATAAGCATGTACGCCAATATACCACGTTCCTGCCGGTACGCCCCGTAAGATAAGCTCTTTACTGCTTCCGGAATACCCACTCTTTACCTTTATATAATCCGATGGTTCTTTTCCGTTCTTACTTCTGGCAGCAACAACATCGTAACCGTCCGGTTCCTCACCCTTGCTGTTAAGTACTATTCTGACATCATTTTTCTTCACCTGCACCTTCTGAACCACAGGTGCGTCCGGAGTCTTTACCTTTACCGTAACCGGAACCCCGTCTGACCATTCCCCATATTCCATAACATGGCTGCTGTTCTCTTTGTATGCCCTGCAATAAAGACTATGTGTTCCCTCCGGAATATACTTCAGCTCAGGATATTGATTCAGTTCAGAATTTGTAATTTTTGTCTGCGCAGTATAATTCCCTTTTTTCAGATCCTTCTGAGATTTGGCTGTCACAAACTGATAGCCGTCTGCTTCGTTGGAAAGATCTCTCAGATAAAGCATTGCATAATTTGTTCTCACTCCGGTTCTCAATAAGTCAATAACCGGTCTGTTTAATGTCTGATATGCATCCACCTGTACCATTATCTGCACAGCAGTGTCCAGTCCTTCATTATTTTCATCTTCATTCAGTTCCAGATGACCGGTCACTGTAAAACTTTGAGCTGCCTTGCTTTTCGGATCATACACACAATCCTCCACATCCCACTTCACAGATGCAGAAAATGTTGTTTTCTTTCCATCCACCTCGGTACCATAAACTTCCAGCCAATCTGGCAGATGCAAAGCATCAGCTGTTTTTTCTGCACCATTGGTAATTCCGGTCACAGGCTCAACAGCATCTGCCAGTCCCTGATAAGTCCGGTCTCCTACAATAAAAGAATTATACAGATTCTGCGTTGTCAGGTGTTCTCCTGCCACTGTTTTCGCAGTCACAGTCACCTGAAAACTATATTTTCCCACCGAAAGCCCCAGTTTTGGCAAGAGTCTCAGTTCTGTGCTCTCCCCAGGTGCCAGATAAGCATTTCCGGACAATGACACACTGCATTCTTTACTGCGGTTAAAAGACAGCTTCATATCTGTGTCAGTAACATTTTTCAGAATATATGTCTTTGCTTCCGGAAGTGTCTTATAACCCCACTGCATTGTCGGAAAAGCCCCGGCAGACTTTTCAGTAATTTCCAGCTGCTTCTTTTCTGTCGGATTCTTCTCTCTGTTCATTGTAACATGAAGAGGATATCTGCTTCCGTCATCTGCGAGAAATGCAAACGTTTCATCATAAATTCCGTATTCCTGCTTCGGCAATATATAAAAATAAAGCGTTTCTCCCGGTTTCAGCAGCTTTTTGGAATCCTGTTCCTCATAATCTTCTGTCCACTTTGCCATCTGGTCATCTACTTCAAAGTTCTTAAGACCGGAAGTGTCTACCCGTATTCTGGTTTCCTTTTTCCCTGAATTTCTGACTACTACATACTTCTCCACACGAAATTCCGGATCATAGAAATCGCTTTCTGTAAACTCTTCTTCTGTACCTGTTTCTATACTCAGCTCATAATCTTTTTCAGAGGAAGCTCCCACAATTACTTTCAGAGTAACCTTACAGGAAGCACCTTCTTTTGTCTCAAATGTCACTGTCTCTTCATAATTTCCGGCAGGCAGATCCTTCTTATCATCAATGTCCACAGCCGCACAACTTCCGGGCTGCATTTCTTCATCCGTATTTGTATCGAAAATCGGTGCATAGGAAAAATCAAAATATCTGCTCTGCGGAAAATCAGAGAGATGAAGCGAATCTGTTCCTGCATTATAAAGAAATAACCGCTTACGTGACTGTTCTCCCTCTGCATGAATTCCCAGATCGATCAAAGCAGTACCTGATGTCAGCTCATACTGCTTTATAACAGGTTCCTGCTCACGCTGTGCAACATAAAGGCTCAGTTCCTGTGAAGAAACTCCAATACCATTGTCCGCCTGTACAGTAAAGCTGAAACTCCCTTCCTTCTGCGGTGTTCCGCTGATCACTCCCCCGGAAGACAACGTAAGTCCCGCCGGAAGCTCGCTTCCCTCCTCCAGACTCCAGCTCACATCTGTATCAGCTTCAAGCTGTACCTGATATTCTGTTCCAATCTCTCCACCCGGCAGAACCATATCTGTCAATATGGCAGGAATACTCCCTGTTCCATCACTGAAAGATTCTCCCGCCGAAAAAACTTCCGCCCCGCATACTGTTAACGGAGCTGCTGCTGTCATAATTGCCGATAAAAAAACTGCTGTAAAAATTTTGTAATTACTTTTCATTCTTCTCCTCCAGATAATAAAATATAAAAGTATCAATTTACCTAATTAATATACCACTGGACGGAAATGTTTCTGTAATTACGAAATGATATGTAATCTAATGGTCATGAATATCAGAAAAGCCAGTAATGTTTCGGGTATATGTCAAAAACATTACTGGTCTTTTTTATAAGATTATTCCACACTTTTTATTCGATACAGGGAATCTCATAATTCCAGGATTTACGGATGTCATCCATGATTTTCATAATCCTTATTGTTTCCGCATGAGGCATTTCCGGACACTCCGTTTTTCCCTCATGAATTGCTTTCATGCAGGATTCTACCTCATATTCATATCCTGAGATCTGTTCCGGCACAACATAAGAAGCCACTTCTTTATGTTCGGTATCAAACACTGTAATCTTTTCCGGATTATTGATATTCTGCACCTGCATATATCCTCTGGTTCCGAAAATACTTCCCATTCTGTCTGAGATTTCTCTTGCTCCACACTGAAGGGTTGCCATGCGGTCTCCCTCAAACACCATGGCAATGCTGTCCAGAATATCCACTCCATTCTGAAAGATTGCAGTAGCCTTTACATCCTTTACCTTATCGCCAAGCACCATGGAGGCAAAATTGATCGGATATACGCCTACATCCAGAAGAGCACCTCCTGCAAGCTCCGGTTTACGGATACGTTCCACATGACTTACTGTATAGCTGAGATTCGCGGTAACTGCCGTAACTTCTCCGATCACACCACTTTCAATAATATCGTTGATCATCTTTCTGGACGGCATATATCTTGTCCAGATTGCTTCTGTGATCAGAAGCTTTTTCTCTTTTGCAAGGTCAAATAATTTTTGTGCCTGCTCTGCATTTACAGTAAATGCCTTTTCACAAAGCACATGCTTTCCCGCTTCCAGACACATTTTCGCATGCAGATAATGGTGTGAATGAGGAGTTGCGATATAAACCAGTCCAACCTCATCATCTGCCAGCATTTCCTCATAGGATCCATATGCTTTTTTTACTTCATATTTCTGTGCAAATTCCCGGGCACGTTCCAGATCACGGGCAGCAACCGCATACGCCTCCACATCTTTCATTCCTGCCACTGTTTTCGCCATAGTAGAAGCAATGCCTCCTGCTCCCAGAATACCTAACTTCATTTTACTGTCCGTTACTGAAAACTTATAAAAAGTTATAAACTTCTATGTTTCATTCCTACTTCAACGAGTATGCTTTTGATGATATAAATATCTATCTACTCACAAGTTCTTGTACTCTCCATAGGCGTAAATTCCGGACTAACGTATCCGTACATATTTGCATTAACGTTTCAGTGTCAGCCTGCAAATTGTTCTCCATAAGTCTTGAGATTTATAGATGCCTGGAAATCTCTGTCAATCATATTCCCACACGCACATCTATAAACTCTGTCAGATAACTTCAGATCTTTTTTGATGTTTCCACAACAGCTGCAAAGCTTTGATGATGGATAAAACCGATCAGCCACAATAAGCTGGATCCCTTTATCGCTACACCTATATTCAAGCTGTTTTCTAAACCCAAAAAATCCCTGTGCCTGAACTGCTTTGGATAAATGTCTGTTTTTCATCATTCCGCTGACATTCAGATCTTCAATACATATAAATCTTGGTTTTCGATTTACGATCTCCGATATGGTCTGATTTAAATAATTTTTACGGATGTTTGTTAATCTGTGATTTCGTTTTAATAAAAGTTTTTCCTTTTTGATTACATTATTTGTTTTACAGTAACTTTCCCCTTTCTTATTTTTCTCGTAAGAACGAGAGATACTACGCTGTAATCTGCGTTTCTGTTTTTCTGATTTCTTTACTTTCTGACTCTTATTGATGTTCTTATACTTAGTCCCATCAGAGCAGACAGCCAAATCTTTGATTCCCAGGTCTATGCCGACTCCGTCATCATTAAGTATTTCCCTGCAGTCAGGAAATTCTACACATACACTGATCCACCAGTTCAATCCGTCAAAGGATATTCGCGGATTCATATATTTAGCATTTGTCGGAATTCGTCCATGTTCTGCAAGTCTTACCCAATTCATTTTTTGTTTGTTGGCTTTCCTGCTGGAGGAAAAGCCTTCAAATTTAACATGGGTATTACTGAATCGTATCTTAACGTTGTCCTGATAGAACTTCGGCATTGACCTCTTTTTTGACTTGAATCTCGGGAATTTCTGCAACCCCCTGAAAAAGTTCTTATAAGCAGTACAGGCATCTTTGATCGCCTGTTTTGTTACATTATTTGAAATATTCAATAACCATGCATATTCATCAGAATGTCTAAGCTTTGTAAATTCTTTTCTGAGTTCTGCATCTGAAATGAATTTTCCGCCTTTTTCATAGTTTTCTATTTCCCTTGCCAAAGCCCAGTTATAGGCAAATCTTGAAGCACCGGCGTACTGAAACAACTTAGTTTTCTGCACGTTATTTGGTATCAACATTACTTTTATGGCTTTTACCATCTGCTTCCTCCTGTATTAATTCCCGGATAAGTTTCTTAGCTTTGTTTGCTCGTTTTCCTTGTAATTTGCAACTGAATACAGTGATTATCTGAACCAGATCTTCAACAAGTTCCTGCTGTTCGGACTTTTCAGTATTATCAATAATCTCAATCTCACAATTATAAAGTGAAGCGATATATTCTATCAACTCAAAACCAAATCGCAGTAACCGATCTTTATACAAAACAACAACCTTTTCAACCTGATTTTGAGATATTCGCCTGATCAATTCCTGGAGCCCTTTTTTCTTATAATTAATTCCGGAACCGATATCACTTATTATCTCAAACGGCTGTCCTTTTGCCAGAAGATATGTTTTAACATTATCAATCTGTCGTTCCAGATCATCTTTTTGTTTATGACTGGAAACACGACAATATCCAATTGTAATGCGGTTTTTAGGCTTTACATTTATTACCTGGTTGAGTTACTCATCAGAATAATATCTATAACCACTTACTGTAGTATGATGCGGATGAAGTTTTCCATTGGCATCCCAATTTCGTAATGTCTGGGCAGATACGCCTATAATTTTTGAAAATTCATGTATAGAATAATATTTACTCAAAGTATCAACTCCTTTCAATAATATCCCACTCTAATATCTTATAAAACTCAACATATACTTATATGATTTTATAATTTATATTTAACTGTTAATTCCATCCCATATTTCTTAGCTACTCCAGAGCGTGTCTGAAAAAGGCTTTCTGCAAGATGTGCGTCACAATTTGTGGGAGATTTTGTTCGAATAAGGGCGTCATAGCGGACTACGACAACCGAATTCGGACAAAATATACCACAAAATGGGGCGTGCATCTTGTGAGAATGATTTTTCAAACACGTTCTAATACCTGTTCTTAATTTTACAGCATCATCGTCCGGAGAACAAGCTTATTCCATATTATTTATTTTTTCAATTTCTCTTTTTTTCGTTTCGTCATCAACCCTCCGATCCTTCCGGTCTCTTTTGCAGACAGACTTTTCCATCCATCACTCAATACTCTGTCCAGCAGTCCCATTTCCTCTGCAATTTCATACTTCATTCTGACCTCCGGCAATAATTCTCCATCAAGATAAGCTTTTATTTCCTTCTCTTTATCCAAAACAGCCCACACTCCTTTTCTTTGGAGTATGGGCTGTTTTCTTAATTTTTATACTGTATTTCATTCAAACGGATATTTGCAATCCGCTTCGCTGCCTGCCTGATTCGGTTAAACTTCTGTCTATTGCAGATTGGATTATGTTATCTTTTGGGAATAATAATTGCAGCAATGATATATGCCCAGATTCCCGCACCGCCAAAGCAGGTAAGGATCACCCATGCCAGACGCACCAGCGTAGGGTCAATATCAAAATATTCTGCGATTCCTCCACATACACCGCAAAGCATACTGTTTTCTGATGATTTGTATAAACGTTTGTCACCCATGTTCCATTTCCTCCTTAAACCCAGATTAGTCAAGCAGATAAAATCATCCGCTTCGCTACTTACTCTACACCGAATAACTTCCTGATTCGGTTAAATACCACTTTTATTTCTGCACGTCAGAGTATATGCTCTTCAGGATATCTGCAAATCTCTGTGCTCTTTCCCGGAGAAATCTACTGATATATTTCCCATACCGCACTCCAGATCCAATTTCCTGTCCGCGCCTTTATTGGAAATGGTTTTCTCCCGTCCAAGTCCACTGTAGGAATCAGAACCTACATCCAGATTTCCCACTCCACATTCCAGATCATAATTATAATCCTCCTGCGTACCGGTCAGTGTCAGATCCAGTTCACCCAGACCACATTCTCCATCTGTCTTCCTGGCGCTCAGATCTGCAAATGTCATACTTCCGGTTCCGATTTCCAGATCTGCCTCCCTTGCAGTCACCGGATTCTTACTTTCAAATTCCCCGGCTCCCATCTCCACACTCAGCTTCTCTGTCTCAATATCTCTGTTCATATAAACAGTACCTGCACCCATCTCAATCTCCAACTCCTGAAGCTTAATATCTTTCGGATAGGAGATACACACCTTTCTGGTCTTAGACAGTTTTTTCGTGCTTCTGACCTTAAGAGTATCTGAACTCTCCTTCACTGTCACATTCTTCCCACTGTCATCATAAACTCTGACACAGAAACTGTCGCCCTCTTCCAGAATCAGCTCATCGTACTTCAGCTCTATATCCAGCTTTGTGGGCTGATACTTCAACTGATATACAGTGCCATCTTCCTCATTCTCATCAACAGCGCGGGCATAATCCTCACTGTCGTCACAGTCGTCGCTGTCGTCATAATCATCGCTGTCATAGTCATCGCTGTCATCATAATCATCATCGTCATAATCATCATCGTCATCATAATCATCGCTGTCATCATAATCATAATCCCCGTCTGCCACCAGAAGCACCCTTTTCAGGCTTTTCACCCCTGTCAGTTCCGACATACTGGCTCCCATAACACCACCGGCAGCTGTCAGCCCGATTCCCACAGCACCAAAAATCCCCGCTGCGATCAACATTCCTTTTGTAAACTTCTTCATTTAACCTCCTCCTTTCTCTTTCTGTAAAGCAACCTGTTAAAAAAGTCGGTAATCTTCCGAAACCATTTCGGCACAATGTGTACTGCGATGCTGATCAGTCCTAATATCATAAGGATTGCCAGAGCAATCATCAGACATCCAATTCCTATGGTCAGGATCCCGGTTCCGGTCATTACAACCAAAAGCCCTGCTCCAGCCACAACAGCTGCAATTCCGCCAACCAGTAAAGCCATAGCACCTATGCCCAATCCAACGATCAGCCAGAACGGAAGCAGTAAGATTCCAACTGCAAATGTCAGAATCCCACCAACAGCCCCCTTAACAAAAGGAGAAATAAAAACCAGCAGGATCACCGCAAGGATCAGCACCGCCTGATTCCCCTTTCTGAAAAAACGCTTCCCTGTTCCCGACTCTTCTCCATATCTCTCAGGCATCTGGCCTCTCTCTTTAGTCCGGGCATCCTCATAGCCATGCTCTGTATATTCTCCATACTCATAGCCTCCTGCCGAACCTTTCAGATCCGCCTTGATGATCGCTGCAACTTTCTTGGGACTTCCAAGTTCCCTGAGCACCGAAGCTTCATTTTCAGCTCCTGCATCATCGAAATAACTATTATAAAAATCAAGGGCATCCTGCCTCTCTGTCTCGGAAATATCAGCAAGCAGCTTCTCCAGCTCCTGCATAAACTGCGCCCTGTCCATCATCCTATTCCTCCCTCAAACATCCCGCTTATCTTGGATGCATAAATTTTCCATTCAGCTTTATAAAACTCCAGCTGCGCAGCACCTCTGTCCGTCAGCTTATAATAACGCCTGTTACGTCCTGCATACGCCATATCGTAAACCTCCAGACAATCATCCTTCTGCAGCCTCCTGAGCACCGGATACAAAGTAGACTCCGAAACATCCAGAACTCCACGCACATCCTGCGTGATCTTATACCCGTAAGTCCCTTCCTTCTCCTTAGAAACAACCGCCAGAACAACCGCATCCAGAAGCGCAGCACCCGTATTAAAAACCATATGCTCACTCCCTCGTTTCAATTATGTTCTGTACAGACAGCATCATCTCTGCAATCCAGCCTTAGAGCGTGTCTGAAAAATGCTCCAGACTATACCAAAGGTAAACGCCATTTCACATCTGATACATTTATTCCATCCTGTTCACATACTATACAGAACATCAATATTGTTTTGTTAACGATATTATATGATGTATAATATGATTTTGTCAATACTATTTAGCAAAAATCATTTATACTTTATAATCATATTGATACCTTTACTGAAAATACCTCCTTAACGTCTTCCGGTTCACTATAGCGATCCTCATAAATAATGCATTTAAAAGCATTGCCATATATCAATTTCTTATTTCATAAATTACTGCAAACAATCCAGTCCATCATAGAATGAAGTCCTGCTGAACTGTCTTGATTGCATTATTTTATTAAATTGCTATAGTATTTCATAAACTTAATATTCCATAAACCTCACGTTATACTACAGTTATTTTCAGTAAACAGCGCAGGAAAATATATCTGTCTGAGTGCATTTGCAGGCATCTTAGATCTTCTTAGCCGGTAGAAATCTGCGTTATGGAGAAAAATCGCAACCTGTCTGAGCGAAGCCTGCAGCGGAGCGAGTTTTGCATTTTTCTCCATGCTTTTAGCAGATTTTTACCGACTTAGAAGATCTTAGATGCCGAAACCGCACTCAGACAGATATATTTTCCTGCGCGTCCCCCCACCAACCCAAAACTACAGCAAAGGAAACCAACCCATTATGAACGAAAACACAACACCCCTCCACCCCGCCTTCCTCACCCGAATGAAAGAAATGCTCGGCAACGAATACCCCTCCTTCCTCTCCAGCTTCAATGCCCCCCGAACCTACGGCCTGCGCATAAACACCTCCAAGATCACCTGCGAAGACTTCGAAAACCTGTCTCCATTTCCAACCCGTCAGATCCCATGGATCAAAAACGGCTACTTCTACAATGAAGACATCCGTCCTTCCAGATGCCCATACTACCAGGCCGGCCTCTACTACCTTCAGGAACCCAGCGCCATGACCCCCGCCTCCCGCATCCCCATCGAGCCGGGTGACAGAGTCCTGGACCTCTGCGCAGCCCCGGGCGGCAAGGCAACTGCAGCAGGCGCAGCACTTCAGGGACAGGGGCTTCTGGTAGCAAACGATATCAGCACTTCCCGCGCCAGAGCCCTCCTTCGCAACCTGGAACTCTTCGGTATCCCAAATGTCTTCGTAGCAAACGAAACACCTGCAAAGTTAACCAAAGCATTCCCCGAATTCTTCGACAAGATCATCCTGGATGCTCCATGCTCCGGAGAAGGAATGTTCCGTAAGGAAGAAGCACTTGCCAAAGACTGGACTCCCGAAAAATCCATGGAGCTTTCCGAAATCCAGAAAGAGCTTATCCTCCAGGCAGCCGATATGCTCCGTCCCGGCGGACTGATGCTTTACTCTACCTGCACATTCGCGCCTGCAGAAGACGAACAAACTGTTTCCCATCTTCTGGAAAACCGTCCTGACATGGAACTGGCAGAAATGGAAGATTATGAAGGCTTCTCCCATGGAGTTCCTGAATGGGGAAACGGAAATCCTGAGCTTATCAAATGCATCCGGATTTTCCCACACAAAATGAACGGAGAGGGACACTTCCTTGCGCTCTTCCGTAAAAAAGGACAGGCAATCCGGGAAAACTCCTGTCCTCACACAAAACCGGACAAAAACGCATTTCCACTGATTGAGGAATTTCTGAACGAAATCGGTCTGAAAACTCTCTGCGGCCAGCCGTTTGACTGGGAACGTGTGGAAATCCGCGGTGATAAAGCCTACTATCTTCCCCCGGTTGCCCACAACTTCCGCGGCATCACCTTCTTAAGAAACGGTCTCTATCTCGGTGACCTGAAGAAAAACCGCTTCGAGCCGTCTCAGCCACTTGCACTGGCAATCCGCAAAGATGAAGCAGAAGCAGTCATCTCTCTCTCCGCTTCTGACGAAAGGATCACCAGATATTTAAAGGGTGAAACCTTAAATATCGAACCCGAAGAAGCAGCTCACAAAAAAGGCTGGCATCTCCTCTGTGCAGATGGATATCCCATTGGCTTCGGCAAACTGGTCAACCAGATCCTGAAAAACAAATATCCGGCAGGGTGGCGCGTATAACACGCGCTTATCCCTGCCGGATATTTGAATTCATAATAATAAATTTTTATTCCGCCTACAGCAATATCTCTTTCTGCAATGTAAACGAATAAATAATCTTCTCCTTCACTTTTTTCCCTGTCATCCGCTCCAATGCCCGGGCATAATCCTCAAGCTGCACATGATACAGATCGATCAGCTTCTGTTCCTGTCCTCTCTTCACTCTATCCGTTTTATAGTCCACAAGAACAATCTCTTCCTCTTCCATAAAATAGGCATCGATAATTCCCTGCACCAGCACTGTTTCGTTCTTCCAACCATCATCGAGCATAGAAGCACTTCTCTGAATCACAAAAGGCTGTTCTCTGTAAAGATGTTTTTTCATGGCAGCCTTCTTCATTCTCTGCCCCAGTCCGGACTCCACAAACCTCCTGATATCTCGGATCCGAATACATTCCGCTTCCTGCTCTGTCATTTTCTGGCTCTCCAGAAGTCTCTTTAACTGAGCCCGAAGCTGTTCCTCTGTATCTGCTTCTGCATAATCCAGACATTCCATTACTCTGTGGTAAGCAGTACCTCTGGCAGCCCCCTTATACTCTTCCTGCTTCTCTGCCATAAATGCAGGAACCGGCACTTCCTGTTCTTCATCCTGCTCTTCGGCAGACACACTGATATTCTCTTCCAGTTCACTTTCATCATGCCAGCTTCTCTTTTTCAGATCCGAAACACTGACTTTAACCGGAATATCTTCCAGATATTTATACGGATATACAAAGGAAAATCTCTTCTCTATCTCTTCCTTCACAACCTCATCATACACTTTATTTTCATCCCAGTTCTTCAGATATTCCTCCTGCATCTGGTTTCCTGCCTGGATGAGAACTGCCTTTTCTGTCATCTGACGGACAGTGATCTTTTTTATCACAAACTCAGAGATATCATCGTAAATCCCCGGCTGTTTCTTCATGAGGATTCCATATTCCCACAGAAGTTCACTCATGGCCCGATGCCGCACCAGTGCAGGCAGTACAAAAGCCCAGTAATTCTTTGCTTTCATTCTGGTTCCCAGTGGGAGCAGTTCTTCTTCCTCATCCAGAAAACGCGACAGCGACAGCATCTGCTTTTCCAGCTTTCCGACTGTTCCTGTAAGGATCAGTTTCTCTTTTGCTCTTGTCATGGCAACGTAAAGTACCCTCAGTTCCTCTCCCAGACTCTCTTTCAGAAGCTGTCTTCTGATCACCTGCTTATTCAGCGAAGATGCGATCACCCGTTTCTCCGGTATGATAGCATCAGCCCCTATTCCCAGTTCCGGATGAAGCAAAAGACCTGCATTCATATCTTGAAAATTAAACTGTTTTCCCATACCGGCCACAAATACTACCGGAAATTCAAGTCCCTTACTCTTGTGGATCGTCATGATCTCCACTGCGGTATTGCCCGCTCCTGTCAGATTGACTTCTCCATAGTCTACCTGATATGCCTGTAGCTGTTCGATATAACGAACAAAGTTAAACAGACCCCTGTAGCTTGTCTTCTCGTAGTCCATAGCTTTCTCCACAAGCATGGTAAGATTTGCAAAACGCTGCTCCCCTCCCGGAAGTGCCCTTGCATAATCTCCATACCCGGTTTCTTTTAGCACATAAAGGATCAATTCGTGGACCGGCGTATATGCAGCCATATTTCTTACCTTTTCAAGTAGACTCAGAAATCCTTTTAATTTAATATTCAGAGAATTCTTTTCATCTGTTCGCAGATTACTGTTTAACAATTCAGATTTCAGCTTATCCGAATCCAGTTCTTTTTCCGGGATTTCATTTTCTCCTGCATATGCCGAAACACTCTCATAGAGCAGACCATCAGGATACTGTATTCTAAGCTCTGCCAGTTCCTGTGAAGTGCATCCGACGATTGGTGAACGAAGCACTCCCATAAGCGGAATATCCTGCAGCGGATTGTCACACACCTTCAGATAATTCAATACAGTCACAATCTCGGTTGCAGAGAAATATCCGGTTCTTGATGTACAATATACGGGAATCCCCTGAGATGCCAGCACTTCCCTGAATGTTTCTGCCCATCCATAGGCAGTGCGCAGCAGGATTACAATATCCCCGTATTCCACAGACCGGTATTCCTTCTTCTCTTTATCTACGATCTGTTCTTTTCCCACAATTTCTTTAATTCTCTGTGCAATGGCCAGCGCCTCCAGTTCCTGCCCGGTCTGATTTTCCATTTCCCTGCGGTTTCCCGATGCACCTGCGTCTTCATAGTCCTGTACATCAGACAGTTCTTCTCCGTCTCTCTCGACCAGAAGAACCTCTGTCTTTACAAATTCCTCTGACTCTCCTTCCGGAAAAGAAGCTCCAGGATAAAGGGCTGCATCTTTGTCATAGGTAATCCCTCCCAGGTCTTCCCCCATGATCTGTCGGAAAATAAAGTTTACACTCTCCAGAACCTGTTCCCTGCTCCGGAAATTTTTGTGCAGGTCAATTCTCTGCTCCTGTGCTTCTTCTGTGGAATAACTTTTATATTTTTCCATGAAAAGCTCCGGCCTTGCCAGACGGAAACGATAGATACTCTGCTTTACATCTCCTACCATGAAGATATTTTTCTTCTGGTTGATCCACCCGGATACTGCTGTTGTCAGAAGCTCCTGCACTAAGTTACTGTCCTGATATTCATCCACCAAGACTTCATCATACTTTGCGGAGAGCTCTCTCGCAGCCTGAGACATATGGATTTCTTCCCCTTCTTTCGTCATCAGTATCTGCAGGGCAAAATGTTCCATATCCGTAAAATCCAGAATATTCTTTTCTCTCTTCGCCTCTCCGAACTGTTTTTTAAATCGTGCCGTCAACTCAACTAACATCTCTATTGGGCCTCTGATATATCTGATCACTTCCAGAAGTTCTTTCTCTGCACTCTGGAAATATCGCTGCCCCAGTTCCTTCAGAATCCCCTTTTCCTCATCCCGGAGATCTTTCACTCTCTGCTTCTTCTGTTCATCTACATCCGCAGCCTTCTTTGTGCTCAGCCGGGCAAATGAGGGTTTCATAAGTATTTCTGCAGTTCCATTATAATCTCTTTTCTCTGCCAGTTCCTGCAGACTTCTTATAAGAAGCAGATCACTGCTCAGTGCCTCATCATACAGATACGGACCATCCGGCTCTGAGCAGATTCTTCGAGCCTCCTGCACCAGAAGCTTCGCTTCCTGCAGTTCATCCTTCACTGCATCCCAGAGCATCCTCATCCACTCAGTCTCTCTTAACTCTTCCAGGGAATCAATCCTGTAATCATCCATACACCCGGACAGCCATTCCTGCGGAAAAGGATTGCTCATAGCCATTTCATATAATTTCTGTATCAGGTTTCCCAGATTTTCATCTGACTTTCCTGTTGCAAAGCATTCCACGAATTTCTGAAACTTTTCATCTTTTTTGGCATAATATTCTTCAAGCAGTGCTTTCACAACATCTCCTCGCAGAAGCTTCAGCTCCCCCTCATCTGCCGTCCGATATCCCGGATCCAGTCCGATCAGATGAAAGTAATTCCGGATAATATAGGCACAGAAACCATCAATAGTTGTAATCTGTGCAGTATGAAGCAGGGTTGTCTGTCTCTGCAGATGCTCATTATCGGGATCCTCACAGAGTGCTTTTTCAATAGCTGCCGAGATCCTCTCTTTCATTTCACCTGCTGCCGCTCTTGTAAATGTCATGATCAGCAGTCTGTCAATATCCACAGGGTGTTCTTTATCTGTTATCTTACTCAGGATACGTTCTACCAGTACTGCCGTTTTTCCGGACCCAGCTGCCGCACTGACCAGAATATTTCTGTCCCGCAGCCGTATAACCTCCTGCTGCTCCTTTGTCCACTGTACGCCCATCTTATTCTGCCTCCCTGTCAAATGCTTTCCATAATTCCTCATCAGAGAAGTTTTTCAGTCTGCGGAATTCATATCCTGACAGCCTGCGGTCAAATCCGCATACCGTCATATACGGACAATAAGTACACGCATTCTTTTTTCCGAGCTCATAGGGAGAAACCTCTGCATCTCCCTCCAGAATAGAACTTCTTATCTTCTCAATCTTCGTCCTTACATACCGTCCAAGCACTGCGAACTGTGTTCTGTCTGCCACAGAAGAATTTTTGCGAAAGCTTCCGTCCTTATTAAATGCGACAGGAATGGAGCCAAGACTGCTGTCCATTCTGTACACAAGCTCCGGATCTGCCTGAACCAGCCCATTCATCTTCAGTTCTTTCATAAGACCTGCACTGACTGCTTCCACATCCGCATCTATCTTCTCCTGGATCATAGGATCCTTGATATTGTAATAAAAAACTCCCGCAGGAATAATCTCCTTATCCGGATATTTCTTCTGCTCTACACGCAGAGCACCATCCAGATAGATCATCAGCTGTAACTGCAGGCCATGATACAGATAAACCAGGTCAAAGGATGTATTTCCGGTTTTATAATCAATCACCTTCACATACACCTTATTCTGATCTTCCATAATATCTACTCTGTCAATCCGTCCTCCCCCGAAGGTTACCTCAAAGCCTTCTGGCTGAAATTCTCCCTGTTCCAACTGTTTCTGAAGTGCCCATACCGTCCTTCTGAGGATTCTCCTTGTTCTCTCGATCATATATTCATTTCTGGCACTGCTTTTGAGCACCGTGTTTCCATAATCTGCCACAATATTATCCAGACACCGGTCCGCAATCTCATTCCGTTCCTGTTCTGTCAGCTCTGTCCATTTCATGCCTCTTTTTCGCACTTCTTCTGCAAAGCTTTCCAGTGCTTCATGCATAACATTTCCCATATCCATAGGTTTAAACTCATATTCCACACGCTCGGTAAGCTTCATTCCATACTGAAGGAAATGTGCAAATGCACAGGCTGCAAAACGTTCCAGTCTGGTAGCACTGTAAGGTGAAACCTCTCCGTATAATGCCTTCGCCACACTCTGGCTGATAATGTCCTCTGGTTTTCCGGCAAAAGCCGACTGTACCAGCTTCTGTACTCTGCTTCTGTATTCCGGATTCCGCAGATACCAGCTGTAAAGCTCTCCAAACATTGCATCCGTCTCATCTGCCTGCTCCAGAATATCCTCATGTTCTTTCTCTGTCTCCTGTACCAGCTTCTCCAGAAACAGATCAATCCCAGCTTCCGGATTTTCCGGATAACAATAAGAATTTTCAATTTCCAGCTTCGGATACAGACTGCGTATACTCCCGATCAGATATGCCGGACTTATGCCTTCTCCTTTTGCATTGGTATCACTATAGGAGAGGATCAGCTTTTCTCCCGGTTTCGTCATATTCAGATACAGATAAAACCTCTGCATATTCATCAGTTCTTTAGGCCCCGGTGCCAGTTCCACTCCTTGCTCCTGGAAGAAATCCCTGTCAAGCTCTGATAAGATTCCGCCTGTCTGTGTGCTCTTTGGGATATTTCCCTCATTCACGCCAACAAAGAACAACGCCTTAATCTCCTTTAAGCGGGATCGTTCCATATCACCCACCATTACCTGATCTATGCTCGGCGGAATCAGTGCTACTTTTGCCTGAGAAAGTCCTGATTCCAGAAGCTGTCGAAACTCCTGTCTGTTTACCGTTTCTTCGCCAAGAATCTCAACCATCTTATCCAGCAGGTCCATCACAATTCCATAAATCTGGTTATATTCTTTTTCCATTGCTTTATCGCCTGACTCTTTAAACTTTCGCTCCTGTCGTTTCAGTTTCTGCCAGACATTGCTTTTTTGGATAAACTCATAGAGAATCCGGCAGTACTCTTCCACTGTCTTCTTACCGGAACCAAATCCCTGCGCAAGTTCCCTTACTTCTTCCGCAAAGATTTCTCTGATCTCATTCAGTTCCTGTATCTTCTCCGCTTCCATTCCTCTGTACACACGAACCCATTTTTCAGACCATTTCTTATATCCCCGGATTCCCAGCGCCAGCACGTAATTCTCCAGCTTATCAGCCTGTTCTCTGGTAACTTCTGACATCCCGCATCTGAGATAACGGAAAACGCTCTCATAAGGAAATCCCTGTACCGCCATCTCCATGGCAGCGCGCAGATACTCCACAAAAGGATTCATCATTACCGAGTGCTTCTCGTCAATAAAATATGGAATATCTGCCTCCTCAAATACCTGTGCTGCAAGTCTTGCATATTCTTCCAGATTTCCTGTGATCACTGCAATCTCACCATAGTGGTATCCGCAAGTACGCACAAGTTCTGACATCCTTCTGGCAGCCTCCCGCATTTCTTCCAGGGGGGATGGCGCAGTAAATATTTTTATCTCCTGCTGTTCTTCGGCATACACGCCCTTTCTGTAGCGGAAGATATTTTTCTCCAGAAACTGTAAGGCAGGTGCATGTGCAAACCGGGACTGTCCGGATGGTTTCAGATACACCGGATCCTCCAGATCTCTGGTCAGCCCTGCAAGTGTCCGTATCATCTGTTTGCTCATAAAGAAAAGCTGATAAGGTTTTCCCGGCGAAAAAGCATCCTCCCGTTCGTCCATAGTCACAGTAACACTTATTCGGTCAGCAATGACCAGAAGTTCCCTGAGTACATTTACCTGAATTGGCGTGAATCCGGTAAATCCATCAAAGAGAAATTCCGCTCCCTTAAGTTTTTCGGAAAAAGGAAGCTGTTTAAGCAGGACATCCATCACTTCTTCTCCAGTCATATAATGCCCCTTCAGGAATTCCCTGAATGACTGATAAAGGATTCCCACATCCTTAAGCTTCATTTCAAGTAATGGCTGATCTTTGGCCTTCTCTTTCATTTCTGCCAGATTCTCTTCTCTGATATCATACTGCATAAATTCTGACACCAGAGATTTCACCTCATCCAGATATCCCGGCTTATTCATCTGGCTTCCCAGATAGGCAAGTTCCCTTCTGTGCTGCTGCACCATTTTCTGCAGCACCATGCTTTTTCCCGTATCTTCCAGAACCTTTCTGTTATCTCCGCCGGTTTCTTCAAATACACGGTACGCAAGACGTTCAAAGCTCAGGATGTCAATATTCAGGATTCCTTTTCCCGGGTGCATTTCCACCAGCGTCTTCTGTGTCTGCATGGTAAACTGCTCCGGAACAATAATATAGTAATTTCTCTCCGGGTGTTCCATGGACTCCCGGATTACTCTCTCATATGCAAAATAAGACTTTCCGGCACCGGAACTGCCGATAATAAACTGTAATGACATTCTTCTCTCCTTACTGTCGGTTACTCACATTCGTTGTTTCAGTATATCATAATTTAAGCACTTCTGTAATAGAATATACAAAACCATCCAGGAGGCGTGTACCATGAGTGCAAAAACAAAAATCATAGTCCTACATATGAAGGAAGTTATATACACCGGCATTTTCCTTCTTCTTGCTGTCATCCTGGCTATTGTACTTTTTTTCATGTTTGGACCCGGTCAGAAAAAAAGTGCCTCAGCCGATGCCAAAAGCCTGTACAAACCGGGAATTTATACTTCCTCCATCGACCTGAATGAAAACACCTTTGACCTGGAAGTAACCGTTGACTCTGACAGGGTAACTTCCATCCGTCTGGTAAATTTAAGCGAAAGCACCGCAGCCATGTTTCCTCTCATGGAACCGGCTCTGGAATCACTGGCCAGCCAGATCTATACCTCCCAGTCGCTGGAAAACATCCAATATTCCGAAGATCAGAAGTATACTTCCATGATTCTTTTGAATGCAATTGAAACAGCACTGAAAAAAGCGGAGAACAACTGATCGTTCTCCGCTTCACCATGCAAAATCACGCGGATAAAATCCTCCACTCCGCTATGCGATTCTAAAGATCCATATTTTCAAGCTGCTCCAGCCATACTCCTGCACTTGCATCACTTGGCATTCTCAGATCACCTCTCGGTGAAACCGCAACGCTTCCCACCTTCGGGCCATCCGGAAGGCAGGAACGTTTAAACTGCTGTGCAAAAAATCTCCAATAGAAGGTTTTCAGCCATTTGAAGATTGTCTCCTTATCATACATTCCTTCAAAAGTCTCACATGCCAGCCTGTAAATTTTCTCCGGTTCAAATCCTGCACGAAGCATATAGTACAGATAGAAATCGTGAAGTTCATAAGGTCCCACCAGATCTTCTGTCTTCTGTGCGATCTTGCCATCCTTAGGCGGCAGAAGCTCCGGACTTACCGGCGTATCCAGAATATCAAGAAGAACCTCTGTCAGCTTCTCATCTTTGCAGGTATCCGCATAATAACGTACAAGATGACGCACCAGAGTTTTCGGCACTGAAGCATTCACTCCGTACATGGACATATGGTCACCATTGTAGGTTGCCCATCCCAGAGCCAGTTCAGACAGATCTCCTGTTCCCACCAGAATCGAGCCATCCTGATTTGCACTGTCCATCAGGATCTGCGTTCTCTCTCTTGCCTGGCTGTTCTCATAAGTCACATCATGCACAGACGGATCATGAGCAATATCCCGGAAATGTACATTTACTGCTTCTTTGATATTAATCTCACTTAAAGTCGCACCCAGACACTGACTTAATTTGCAGGCATTCTGATAAGTTCTGTCTGTAGTTCCAAAGCATGGCATGGTAATACAGTGAATATCCTTTCTGTCCGCACCGGAAAGGTCAAAGGCTCTTGCGATCACAAGCAGTGCCAGTGTGGAATCCAGACCTCCGGAAAGTCCCACTGTTGCCTTATGGCAATGGATATGATCCATACGTTTCTTAAGTCCCATTGCCTGAATATTCAGGATTTCATCACAGCGCATATCCCTTTCTTCTTTTCGTGAAGGTACGAAAGGATACTGCGAATATTTTCTGGTCAGTTTTGTCTCTTCCACATTCAGATGGAAGCACACTTTAATGTGATCACTGTCGTCAGCCGGCTGATAAGTAGTCAGTCTTCTTCTCTCATCGTTCAGCCTCTGCACATCAATCTCACTGTATACAATACCATTGTGGAAACGTTTTCCTTCCGCAAGGATCACTCCATTCTCTGCAATCATATTCTGACCGCCAAAGACCAGATCCTGTGTGGACTCACCTTCTCCTGCATTTGCATATACATATCCGCACACCAGACGTGCAGACTGTCCGGAAACAAGATCTCTGCGGTAGCTGTCCTTTCCGACCATCTCATTGCTGGCTGACAGATTCACAATCAGATTCGCTCCTGCCTGTGCATGGAGAACGCTTGGCGGCAGTGTCACCCATAAATCCTCACAGATCTCTGCTGCTGCCACAAGCTCCGGCTCCTCCTCACAGATAAAAAGAATATCTGTTCCGAAAGGAACTCTCTTTCCCTCAATATCCACATATTCCAGACATCCAAGACCTGATGCAAAATGGCGCTGCTCATAAAACTCTCCATAGTTTGGAAGATAAGTTTTCGGAACCAGCCCGATAATCTCACCTCTGTTTAAAACCGCTGCCACATTATATAATTTTCCATGATTTCTGAAAGGCACACCTATAAAAACAAGGGCATCCACATCAGCAGTTTCCTTTGTGATCTTCAGCAAAGTTTCCCAGGCGCTGTCGAGAAGACGTCTCTGCAGGAAAAGGTCCTGACAGGTATAGCCTGTGATACAAAGCTCCGGAAAAACCATAACCTTCACATGTTCTTTTTCCATCTCATGGATCAGTCTGATAATCTCATTTCCATTGGCATTGCAGTCTGCAACTGTGATATAAGGTGTTGCGGCCGCTGTTTTGATATAACCGTTTTTCATTTTCTACCTCTTCTTCCCTGTGCTCCGGCAGATCTATCTGTCAGTACATTTGCATCTCTTATTTACATTTACGCAGGATTTCTTTCAGTTCTTCCACTGTAAATTCATAATTCTTATTACAGAAATGGCAGTTCATCTCGATGGACTTACCTTCCTGAATCATTTCATTGAGTTCTTTTCTTCCGATGCTGATCAGGGCTTTCTCCACTCTTTCTCTGCTGCAGTTACAGTAAAATTCCGTAGGAACTTTCTCATTGATCTCCATGTCAAAGCCCTCCAGAACTTTCTCAAGCAGACTCTCAGGAGTATGTCCCTCTTCCAGAAGATTTGTAACAGATGTGATTTTCTGTACATTTTCCTCAAGCTTAGCAATTGTGCTTTCTTCTGCAAACGGCATCAGCTGCACGATAAATCCGCCAGCCTGACGTACTGTATTGTCTTTATTCATAAGAACTCCGAGACCAACTGCTGACGGTACCTGTTCACTTGTAGCAAAATAATAGGTAAGGTCTTCTGCGATCTCACTGGTCTGAAGCGCAACCTGTCCAACATAAGGCTCTTTCAATCCCATATCCTTGATCACATTCATAAATCCTATACCGACAGCACCTGCAACATCCAGTTTTCCCTTGCTGTTTGCCGGGATACATACATCAGGATTTCCCACATATCCCTTTACACGACCTTTGGAATCTGCAGTCACAGTAATTCCTTCCAGAGGACCTCCTGCCTTAATCTGAAGTGTGAGGATGTCCTTATCCCCCTTCATCATGGTACCCATCATGGCACCTGCTGTAAGAAGACGTCCCAGTGCTGCTGTGGCTACCGGACTTGTATTGTGATCCTGTCTCGCTGTTTCTACTGTTTCTGTAGTAACTGCCGCAAATGCACGAATCTGATCATTCGCTGCAATTGCTCTGATAATATAATCGTTCATTCGTTTATTACTCCTGTTATTTCTTTCATATTATTTTGTAAACAGACGTTAACGTCCAAAAATAGTTACTGTTCACACACCACTATCCGCGCGATGTGTCTCAGGTTTCTCCGGGATTTTTCCATGATATCCGTTCTGTGCACTTTTTCCATGCTCTCTTGCAACAAAAGTCAGACGTTCACAGTTCTCATCACCCGGATTATGAGTATATGCATCACAGACTGCCACCAGTTCCATTCCTGCCTTCACAATCATAGCTTTGATTGCTTCTATGGAATACGCTTTCTGTACATGTTCCTCCTCACACTTCTCATACAATCCGTCTTCTCTTGGAAGAAAAAGTGCCAGTTCATATACATTCAGGGCATTTTCCCTGTCATAACTGTTCTCCCAGATAAAGCTTCCGTCCTCTCTGTCCTCAGCAATAGTCGTATCGCCGATCACATCCCGGTATTTATGGATCGTATTCATATCAAAAATGAACAGTCCGCCCGGATCCAGATAATTATTTACCAGTGCAAAAAGATACTCCAGATCTTCCTCATCCGTCAGATAATTCATACTGTCACAGACACTGATCACAGCACGAACCGTACCATATAACTCAAAATCCTGCATATCCTGCAAAAGATACAGAATATCATGTCCTGATTTTGCCCGCTTCTCCATAGCCTCTGCAAGCATCTCCTCAGAATTATCGATACCGATCATATCATATCCGGCATCTGCAAGCATCTCTGTCACAGTACCTGTTCCACATCCCAGCTCCAGAACCAGACCATCCCTGATCCCGTCCTGAGCCAGTGTTTCTATAATATAGTCTGCCCATTCACGATAGTTTACATTATCCATGAAAACATCATAAACACCGGCAAATCTTCCATATGATTCCATTCATCAGCCCTCATTATCTACCTGTTTTACTGTTCACAGCAACACATATTTTCTCTGCTATTCTATCACAATATCCGTTCTTATGTAAATAACAGGTTGTTCTCTGTCAGCGCAAAAAAGGACGACTGTTTTTTTACAGCAGCCGTCCTTTTCAACTTTTCTGTTACTGATTCTTAGGCATATAGCGGACATACGCCGGTTCTCCATGATAGTAATAGTCAACGCCGTTCTCATCATAAACGTCCTCACCATTAGCAAAATCATAGGTATTTCCGTCATCATCACACCATGTACCGTCACCGTTCGGATAAATTACAAGCGGATATCCATCGGAGTTTCTGTAAATAGTTCTTGTCTGATCTGTATCATAGTCCGGATCATCTGTTCCCACAGGTGTTCCGTCTGCATAATATCCATTGGAGGAACCATCGTCATAATCATAAGATCCGTCACTGCTGCCATCAGAAGTATAGTCTGATGAACTGTAATCTGATGAACCGTCCGATGAAGTACCATTGTAAGAACCGTCTGTGCCTGCTGAAGAACTTCCATCTGATGAACTGCCGGATGCTGTTGTGTCTGTACCTGCAGCCGCTGTTCCTGTAGTTCCTGAAGTGCCGTCCGCAGTTGTACCTGCTGTAGTTCCTGAAGTTTTTCCTGTTGCTGCTGCTTTCAGTACAGAATCACCGGAAATAGTGAATGAATCAACAGAAGTCTTGATTCCTGCCAGTGCTTTCTCATCCTTTACAGAACCTGCAACACTGTAAAATTCTGTTGTATTATCTGTGAAATATTTATTTACAACATATTTATAGTCACTCTTGTCAGTGAGGTAATGAACTGTATAGCTGTAAACATTTACACCGCTGACTTCCTCTGATTTATAATCCTGGATCTCAAAATCTGTACCTTCTACAAGATTATCTGCCTTTACAAGTGCAGAGGCTGTATCCTGTGAACTTGGAATGATCGCCACAGACATATCCTCCTCACCGGAACCATGCAGGATCAGGAGTTTGCCCTGTTTCGGTGACTCGAAGCTTAACATATCGTCAGAATCTGATTTATTCGCCCATGTCGCATCCGGAAGTTTAATGGATACTGCTTTGTTCTTAGATGTATAGGTAGTATTCTGGGCATTGGCCGGTGCAGGGGTAGGAGTTGCTTTCGCTGCTTTGGTTGGCTCCGGTGTGGGAGTTACCTGTACCACACTTGAATCCTCGTCACTGCCGCCTCCAAAGCTACATGCAGTCATGGAAACAGATAATACAGCTGTTAAGGCCAATAACATTAGTACTCTTTTATTTTTCATAATATCCTCCTTAGAATAGGTATATAGTCTTCAGGTAATATTTGATATCAGGTCAGAAGAGGAAACCTCTCTCTGATATTATTATAACTGTTCCGTACTTTATAAAATATGGTGTCAGGGACAAAAGGTATTTTGCCACTGACATTATATATTTTACAGTTTCATTACATAGATGTCAATGTCGATTTCTCAGCCTTCTGCGATTTGCATAGTCTATCATAACGCCATTTCTCTGCTTCATCATACCATTTATCTTTTTTTCTCTGTAACTGAGAGATTACTTGTTACTGTGAACGGAGTGAACAGTAACGATTACTTTTTTATTTTTCCACTTCATACATATGCAGTTCATGAAGGGCTCTTGTTGCAGCGATATATCTCGCCTGACGCACAAGCGGGCTCCGGTCTTTCTGCGGAAATACTGCAAATACCTGATCAAATTCCAGACCTTTTGCCAGATAGAATGTCGTAACTGTAAGACCTTTCTTAAAGCTTGTGCTGTTTCTGTCCAGATAAGACAGGCGTTCTTTTACATCAAATCCTTTTTCTCCCAGAATTTCCTTCAGAATAAGCCACATATGTTCTGCTTCTTTCTCTGTACGCAAGACAACCGCTGCTGTTTCATATTCTTCTTCGCCGAGTTTCAGAGTTTCTGCAATCTCTTCCGCAGCATGGCTCATATCTGCAAATATTTTCTCCTCCACCAAAGCACCATGACGTTCAAAGAGTTCCATATCTTCAATACCCGCAAGCTGATTTGCATAAGACGCAATCTCTATGGTGTTACGGTAACTCTTATTCATAATGATCTTGTGGATATCTCTCCCGAAAATCTTCGGCAAGAATTTCAGCACATCCTGCTGTTTGTCATCCATAGTCTGTGCCCGGTCACCCAGGATCGTCATTTTGCAGGAGAAAATCCTCTGCAGGATTTCATACTGAAGCCTTGAGTAATCCTGCATCTCATCTACCACCAGATGCTTGATATTGCTTCTTCCCTGCTGGCTCTGCAAACGATATTTCAGATAAAGAACAGGATAAACATCCTCATATTTCAGCTTTCTTTTCTCATAAGAAACACGCGGAAGTCCTTTGTATCCGTTCTCTTTCAGGAACTGACTGTAGATCACATAAAGATCTCCGGTCACATACAGTTTCATGAATTTCTCACGGATCAGGTCTTTCTCATCATCTGCCAGATCACGATTCCGCAGAGTTTCCACCTCGTCAATAAAATAATCTGCAACTGCATCCATTCTTGAAAGAAGCGGAAAATCCTGAAATTTAAAATAAAACAGTTCAATGATCTCAGACTCTGTCTTTACAAATCCATTGTATTCCACATCCCTGAAATTCATCAGCCGGTCTTCCAGTTCCACCAGATAGCGTTCCATAAGATTTATAAATTCCATGGACTGTTTCTCTTCTGCAAGAGAAGCTTTCTGCGGAAAACGGATTCTGCGTTCAATTTCATCATAGCGGTCTTCGCAGTCAGAAACTGTATCCCTAAGCTGCTTATAGGCAAAAAGATCAAAGCTCATTTCCTTAATATTCTCTTCTCCCAATTCAGGAAGGATATGGGAGATATAATCGGAAAACACTCCATTTGGCGACAGGATCAAAATATTGGAAGACTTCAGATTCTGTCTGTCATGATAGAGAAGATAGGCAATCCTGTGAAGTGCAACGGAAGTTTTCCCGCTTCCTGCTGCACCCTGTATTACCATGATCCTGTCTTTGGTATTTCGAATGATGGCATTCTGCTCTTTCTGAATGGTACGGATGATGTTCTTAAGCTGTACCTCACCGTTACTCCCCAGTTCTGCTTTCAGGATCTCATCATCAATTTTTACATCACTTTCAAATTCATAGATCATTTTTCCGTTGCGGATCTTGTACTGCCATTTGGAAGCAACCTCGCCATGGATTTCACCCATGGGAGCCTCATAAGAAGCCGGTCCTTTGTCATAGTCATAAAACAAACCGCTTACCGGAGCACGCCAGTCGTATACTAATGGAATATGCCCTGCTTTCTCTGCAAAATTTCCAATTCCAATATAAAAGATCTCCGGTTCGTCCTCTCCTTCGTAAATGAAATCCACTCTTCCGAAGAATGGAGAATCTGCCATTCTGCGAAATCTCTGTTTCAGAATCAGCTGCTCTTCATTTGCGGAAATCTGGCGGAACAATGCCTGCTGATTATCATAATTCTCATAACCATACTGGTCCATCTCTGTATAATTTTCCCAGTAATACTCATGCATTCCCTCAATCTCTTTCTGGCCTTCCACCAGAGAGAGACTGATCTCTGTGATACGTTCTTTTAATTTTTCCAGCACATAGCCCAGATATTCTCTGCCGTTTTTCTTATCTGTCATATTGTTGATATCCTCTGATATTTGCAGCTGTTCAGCAACTTCACAGCTACAATACTCCTTATTATTGTTATCATTTTCTTCTGTTTCTATGATAAAATTTATCATTTTTCGTAAGTTAGTTTTTAATTATAACATATTACCCTCTGACAGAAAAGACTAAAATGTTACTGAGAACGGAGTGAACAGTAACACTAAAATCCCTCAGCCGGTATCTGTGAGATCCTATATCCACCAGATATATTCTCTTTCACAAATACCCCTGAGGGATTGTAACTTTATATTTCAGGCAGTTGCCTTATTCTCAAACTGACTGTTATACAGGTCTGCATAGAAGCCTTTCTTAGCCAGAAGTTCTTCATGATTTCCCTGCTCGATAATGTCACCGCCTTTCATAACCAGAATCAGATCTGCATCCTTGATGGTAGAAAGTCTGTGCGCGATCACAAAGCTGGTTCTGCCCTTCATCAGATTGTCCATGGCTTTCTGGATACGCACTTCGGTTCTGGTATCTACAGATGAGGTTGCCTCATCCAGGATCAGAATCTTATTATTTGCAAGGATTGCCCTGGCAATAGTGAGAAGCTGTTTCTGTCCCTGGGAAATATTGCTGGTTTCTTCATCCAGAACCATATCATAGCCGCCCGGCTGCTGCATGATAAAGTTGTGCACATGGGCTGCCTTTGCTGCTGCGATCACCTCTTCATCTGTAGCATCCAGACGTCCGTAACGGATATTTTCCATAATGGTTCCCGAGAACAGCCAGGTATCCTGAAGTACCATTCCAAACATCTCTCTCAGACTGCTTCTGTTAAAGTCTTTGATGTCATAACCGTCTACCTTAATACTTCCGCCATTGAGATCATAGAATCTCATAAGCAATTTCACCATCGTTGTCTTTCCTGCACCTGTGGGACCTACAATGGCAATCTTCTGGCCATCCTTCACATCTGCAGAGAAGTCATTGATAATGATCTTATCCGGATTGTAGCCGAATTTTACATGTTCAAACTGTACATCTCCGGTAAGTGTATTAATATCTACAGGATTCTTCTCATTCTGACTCTCTTCCGGCTCCTCCAGGAATTCAAATACTCGTTCGGAAGCTGCTGCTGAGGACTGTAACAGGTTTGTAACCTGTGCGATCTGCTGGATTGGCTGTGTAAAGTTACGGATGTACTGGAAGAAGGACTGGATATCACCGACTTCAATACTTTTTTTGATTACAAACACGCCGCCTAAGAGAGCTACCATTACATATCCAAGGTTACCTACAAACTGCATGATCGGCATCATCATTCCTGAGAAAAACTGAGATTTCCATGCAGATTCATAAAGCTTCTGATTGTCTTTTTCAAATTCTTCTACTACATCATTCTCTTTGTTGAAAACCCGGACTACATTATGACCGCCGAAGTTCTCTTCGATCTGACCGTTTACTTTACCCAGATAGCTCTGCTGATCCTGGAAGTATTTCTGGGAATGCTTCATGACAGTCTGGATGATGAACATGGAAACCGGCAGGATCAGAAGTGCTGCCAGAGTCATCCACACGTTAATGGAAAGCATCATAATAAATACACCAATCAGAGTTGTCACTGATGTGATCAGCTGCGTCAGACTCTGGTTCAGACTCATCTGCAGAGTGTCCACATCATTGGTGATACGGGAGAGGATCTCTCCGTTTGTTCTGCTCTCATAATAGTTCAGAGGCAGTCTGTTGATTTTCTTTGAAATATCTTTTCTCAGATTATAGGTAACATCATTGGAGATCCCTGACATTACGAATCCCTGTACAAAGGAAAAGCATGCACTTAACACATATAATCCAAGTGTCCATAACAGGATCATCCCGATCTTTCCGAAGTCAATTTCACCGGTTCCGTTTACCTTGGCAACCAGGCCGTTAAACAGCTCTGTGGTCGCCTTACCTAAAATCTTAGGCCCTACAATACTAAACACAGTTCCCGCTACTGCAAAGATAAACATCAGTATAAAGCGGAATTTATATCGTCCCATATAACGGAAAAGCTTAGCCATGGAGCCCTTGAAGTCTTTCGCCTTTTCGCCGGACATCATACGTCCATGTCCTCCCATAGGACCTCTTCTTCTCTGTTCGCTCATGCCAGTTCCTCCTCTGATAACTGAGATCTTGCAATCTGCTGATATACCTCACAATTTGCCATCAGTTCCTTATGAGTTCCAATACCTGCCATATGTCCGTCGTCCAGTACAATGATCTGGTCTGCACCAAGGATAGTACTGATCCTCTGGGCAACGATTACGGTAGTTGCGTCCTTGGTGTACTCCTTCAATGCCTTTCTTAACTGACTGTCAGTCTTAAAGTCAAGGGCAGAGAAGCTGTCATCAAAGATAAAGATTTCCGGATCCTTTGCAATGGCTCTGGCAATGGACAGACGCTGTTTCTGTCCGCCCGAAACATTGGTACCTCCCTGTGATACAGGGGATTCATATTTCTCCGGTTTGGTATCAATAAATTCTGTAGCCTGTGCAACCTCTGCTGCTTCCTTTACCTGTGCATCAGTGATTTCCGGCTTACCATAGCGGATGTTTGAATCAATGGTACCTGAGAAAAGTACACCCTTCTGTGGCACATATCCCAGCTTATCACGAAGCTCTTTCTGAGTCATGTCACGGACATCCACACCATCCACTTTAACAGAACCCTTTGTCACATCATAGTATCTTGGGATCAGATTGATCAGGGTACTTTTACCACTTCCTGTACTTCCGATCACTGCAATCGTCTGACCTTTCTTTGCTTTAAAGGAAATGTCTGTCAGTACATTCTCACCTGCTTCCGGGTAAGCAAAGGATACATGGTCAAATTCGATCTCACCTTTCACACTTTCTGACGGATGTACCGGAGTTTCCGGATCCTGAATGGAAACCTCTGTTTTCAGAACCTCATCAATACGAAGCGCTGCAACATTTGCTCTCGGGAGCATAATAGACATTGCAGTGATCATCAGGAAGGACATAATGATCTGCATTGCATACTGGATAAATGCCATAACATTACCAACCTGCATGGTTCCGTTGTCTACTGCATGGGCACCACTGTAAATAATAAGTACAGATACTCCGTTCATGATCAACATCATAATGGGCATCATAAAAGTCATACATCTGTTGACAAACAGGTTTGTTTTTGTCAGATCCAGGTTCGCTTTCTCAAAACGATCTTCCTCATGCTTCTCACGGCTGAATGCACGGATAACAGGAATACCTGTCAGAATCTCACGGGATACCAGATTCAGTCTGTCGATCAGAGTCTGTAAGATAGTGAATTTTGGCATTGCCACCTGGAACAGCACAAAGATCACAATCAGGATCAGACCAACTGCCACACCAAGGATCCATGTCATGGAAGAATCTGTGTTTAATACCTTGAGCACTCCACCAATACCAAGGATCGGCGCGTACAGAACAATGCGGAACATCATTGCCATAACCTGCTGTACCTGCTGCACATCATTGGTGCTTCGTGTGATCAGGGATGCTGTGGAGAATTTATGATATTCTCTGCTGGAAAAGCTCATAACCTTGCGGTAAATGCTGTTTCTCAGGTCATGACCAAGTCTGCCTGCCACTCTGGCCGAAATAAATGTGACGCTGATTGCTGCCAGCATGATCACCAGTGCCATGGCAAGCATTCTGATACCTGACATCAGGATGTAATGCATCTGAATGGCATCCACATCTTTTCCCAGTGCTTCATATTCTGAAGCAACAAAGGAAACACCAGCCTGTGTCACAATAGACTCCGGCATATCTTTCAGCCTCTCATCCACCTGACTCATAATCTGCTGTACTGCTTCTTCCGGCATCTGTGCCAGTGCTGTCAACGGGTCTGTTCCCTCCGGAAGGCCCATCTGTGCAGCCATTGCCTGCCCCTGCTCACTGTCTTCGGAAAAGGCAGCTACCATCATCATTGCCTTTGAGAAATCCTCATTTAAATTCTCTCTGGTTTCTTTGGAAATATCATCGTTTAATAACCAGGTATCATCTTCCTGTGTATAATTCTGTGAAACTTCCTTTTTCTGATCCTCATCCATAAAAATCTGAAGATTCTGCAGGGTTGAATCCCGAAGCTTATCCGGCACACTGTCTTCAATACCTTTCTGCTGGATACCTACATTAATGATCTTGGAGGTATAATCCGGCAGGGAAAGATCACAGTACGCCTGCAGAAACAGAAGTGCTATGATCAGGACAATGTATCCCGCTGATTTCTTCAGATATTTCATCAGTTTAATCATTGCTTGATTCCCTCTTTTCCTATTTTTAATATGTATGTCTGTTTAAACTCACGTGTCAGTTCTTTCACAGACAATATTATTTTTTATCTGAACATGCTGATACAGTTTTCTCAATCTGCTCCATCATGTATTTTTCAGTTTCTACCTGTTGACAGGTATCTCCGAAATATTATCCAGAATCTGCCCAAAAAACCTTCGTAAAAGACATAGCTCTGCTTCGCTGAAATTGCTGAACATCACTTTTTCCACAGCTTTGCTTTCCTGCTGGAGCTCCTCCACGATTTTTCTTCCGTTTTCTGTCAGATATACACGCATGATGCGTTGGTCTTTATCATCACGTTTCCTGCAGACAATATCTGCTTTCTCAAGACGCTGAATACTTACATTTACAGTAGGCGGTGTCACACCCATACATTCTGCGATTTCCTTCTGGCTACAGCCGTTATTTCTGTATACGATCATAATGATCGGCATCTGTCCCCGCTGGATACCGATTTCCCGTATACGCTGCATACATCTCATACCATATTGGCGGTTGATCTCCATAAAGAGCGCAGGCATGCTTTTCTCTTCTCGTTTTTCTTTCTTCTCCTCTTCTGGGCACCACATAACTTCACTCCTTTCCGGCCTCTGTCCTCTTTCAGGTCTGATATTATTCTTTAATTAGCCTGACTAATCATATATGATATACTTTTAGACAAAAAATGCAAGTGTTTTTTGTGCAGTTTATAATTATTTTAGATTTAACTTTGATATTTCCAATTTGTAAATATTCAATTTTATTTTGCCCGGCTAATATTTTTCATCTCAGGTCGAATAAAATTTCCAGTATTCTTCAAGTTCTATCTCTGCATGACTTCTTTATAAAATTCTACAAACACATTAATTGCCGGAGACCGCCATTTATTTTTGTGGAGCAGCAACTGTGTCCATACAGTTACCGGGCAGCCGGCAACATCCAGTCTTTTAATCTGTCCGTCTTTCACATATTTCTCCGAAATAAAATCCGGAAGAAAGGAAAGCAGGCTGCTGTTTTTTACCAGTTCACATATCTGGAGCGGATTTCCGATTTCAAGAACCGGACGGATTTCCAGTGATTGGGACGCAAGGGTTTCATTCAGTATTTTTCTGTAGCTCATGGCTTGTTCTGTTAACACAAACTCATTCTGAGAAATTTCACTTAATTTCCATGAACAGCCTGCAACAGAATTATCAGCCGCTGCAATAAAATGTACCTGTTCTTCCTGTTCCGCACAAATAATAAAATCCGAATCATAAATATGCCTGTCCAGAGTAAAAACCAGATCTGTTTCGTTCTTCCGCAATTTATCAAACATCTGCTCTGTACCGTTTTCTGTTATCTCCACTTTTATTTCCGGATACTGATGATGAAAACGCAGAAAATCATTTTTAAAATATCTGCTGCAGACAGAACTGGACATAGACAACCGTATCTCGCCTTCAATGCTTTCAGCCGAATTCAGCGAATCGAGCATTTTTGCCTGTGCCTTCAGAATGTTTCGAGCCTGCTGCAAAACTAAAACTCCCTTTTCCGTAAGATTGATTTTATGATAATAACGGTCAAACAGCCTGACATCAAGTTCCTTTTCCAGTTGTTTAATCTGTGAAGAAACTGTAGACTGCGTATATCCCAGTTCTTTTGCAGCAGCCGAAAATCCGGAATATTCACATACTGCAATAAAAGTTTTTAACACATTTGTATCCATTTCTCGTTCCTTTCCCATATTTTTTTCAATATTTTCCCATCAAAACGCAGAAGCGTTATTTTTCTTATACAAACGATATTTTCAATAACATACAACAAAACAATCAATTTTACAAATATTGTTTTTTATCTTATAATATCCCTTATATGAACTTCTGAAGGGAGCGTTATCTTATGAAACGTGAACAGCTTGGAAGCCGGCTTGGCTTCATTATGCTTTCCGCCGGCTGCGCCATTGGCTGCGGAAATGTGTGGAAATTCCCGTGGATGTGCGGGCAAAATGGCGGCGGCAGCTTTATGCTGATCTATCTTCTGTGTCTGGTCATCCTGGGAATCCCGGCTCTTGTGTTGGAATTTTCCATCGGAAGAGCGGCTCAGACAAGTCCCCTTTTCATGTACCGTAAGCTGGAAAAGCCAGGACAGAAATGGGGGATTTTCGGTTGGTTCTGTCTGCTTGGCAACATTGCCCTGATGGCATTTTACACTGTTGTCTGCGGCTGGATCATTTATTATTTTGTACAGTTTCTCAGAGGTAAAAATGGTTCACTGGGATTTTCAGCCATGATCTCCTCTCCCTCTGTGAATGTATTCTTCTTACTGGTCACTGTAGTCATTGCATTTTTCATCCTTTCCTTCAATCTTCAGGGAGGACTGGAGCGTGTGACAAAATATATGATGTCTGCACTGCTGGTACTGATGCTTGCTCTCGCTGTACACAGTCTTTTTCTGAAAGGCTCTGGTGAGGGAATGACCTTTTATCTGAAACCGGATTTCTCAAAGATTGATGGTTCGGTGATCGTAGGGGCAATGAACCAGGCATTCTTTACTTTATCTACAGGTATGGGTGGCATGGCTATCTTTGGCAGCTATATTGGCAAAGAGCATTCTCTGATGGGGGAAGCTATTCATGTGATCACACTGGACACACTGGTTGCTTTTCTGGCAGGAGTTATTATTTTCCCTGCATGCTTTACCTTTAATCTGGAAGTAAACGCAGGTCCGAGCCTTCTGTTTGATACAATGGCAGCAGTTTTTAACAACATGTCCGGAGGTCGCATCTGGGGTTCCTTATTCTTCCTGTTCATGGTATTCGCAGCCATGTCAACAGTTCTGGGAGTGTGCGAAAACATTCTGGCAATGATACGTGAGCTTACCGGCTGGTCTCGTCCAAAAGGCAGCGTGGTCTGCGGCACAGGTGTCTTTCTTCTGGCACTTACCACAGCCCTTGGTTTCAGCGTTTTCCACTTCCAGCCATTTGCCGAAGGAACTACCTGGCTTGATTTCTGGGATTTTATTGTTTCCAACAATATTTTACCCCTTGGCTCTCTCATCCTTGCACTCTTCTGCTGTAATAAGTTCGGCTGGGGATGGGATAACTTTATCAGAGAGGCCAATACAGGTAAGGGCTTAAAGGTACAGAAGTGGATGAAACCACTCTTCCGGTTTGTACTTCCGATTATAATTGCCTTTATCTATGTTTATGGTATGAGTACATTCAACTGGCGTTAAAATCAAAGTCGTTTACAGCAAGCGCCGGGCATTCCCAGATTGCTTTGCTGCTTACAAATATCTGCCTGGACTTGGCAAAAAATAAGCTCTGTGGATTTTTCTTTTATCCACAGAGCTTATTTTCTTTGTCAGGCGGATATTTGCAATCCGCTCCGCTATTTACTCGATTCGGTTAAATCAGACAGATAAATCTCCCTCTGATCAGTGAACCTTCTGATCCAGCATTCTCCGGATCAGCTCAATTGTATCCTTCAGTCCATAGTTGGCACTGTTGATGCACAAATCATAATTCTCCGGTTTTCCCCATTTCTCACCGGTATAAAATTCATAATATTTCTTATGCTGCTTATCCATCTGCTTCAGAAAACGTACTGCCTGTTTCAAATTCATATTACGGATATCCATAACGTGCTGCACACGAACCTGGAAGGGAGCACTGATAAACAGGCTGATATGAGGAATGTGATTATTCTTAAGAATCGTGTCTGCACAGCGCCCCATAATCACACAGTCTTCACTTTTTGCCAGTTCACAGATCAGATCACTCATGTTGAAGAAAACCGCATCCTGTTTCGGAAGTCCGTGATAACGGTTGAATTCCCTGAACCAGGTTTTCAGATCTGTATGTTTTTTCTTTCTGTATTTATCAAATTTCTCAAAATTACCTGTATCACTGACTACACTTTTATCTGCCTGCAGACGCTTCATAACCTGATCAAAGATCTCTGCATCATAATAGTTGATCTGAAGCTGATCTGCCAGTTCAAATCCGATATCATTACCGCCACTTCCCTGTGTACGGCTGATACAGATGATCAGATGATCATTTTCGGAAATCTCATTCTGGCGTCTTGCGATCAGATTATTCAGACTGATACGTTCTTTATCTACAATATCTGTCTGTCCAAATGTATCCGGAAGACTTTCAATCTCTTTCAGAATACTGTCATACTCTATCATAAGACGTCTTCTCTCGCTCTTATCCCTGATGGTACGGGCCATGTTACTGATCAGCGCCAGTTCACTTCTGAGCAGATGTCCGTCCGGCTTGGTATACATCAGTGCTGCCAGATGACGGAGAGTTGTTTCTTTTTGTCCTGTAAATGTACGTCCCAGAGAGGAACCCACACATTTATAAACTTCTTCGTCCAGGTTATAAATGCGTATTGCAAGTTCTTTACATTTTTCCTGATTGTCCTGCATAATGATCCTCCCTCCTTATAAAAAGAATACAAACATATCGATAATAAACACCGGAACCAGAAATGCCACAGACCACAGCATATATCCGAAAAATGACGGCATCTTCACACCATTCTCATCAGAGATTGCCTTTACCATAAAGTTCGGGGCGTTTCCGATATAAGTGTTAGCACCCATGAATACTGCACCGCAGGAAATTGCGGACAGAACCTTGGTCGGTACAGTTCCCAGTGTGGTTGTGATTCCATTGGTAAATGCCAATGTTCCTGCTGTTGTAAGGAATACCAGATAAGTCGGTGTGTTATCCAGAAAACTGGAAAGTGCACCTGTTGCCCAGAACATCTCTGCAGGCTTGGTGATTCCAAGATTTGGTCCTACTGCTTTCAGAAGCATCAGTGCAGGCTGCATGGTAATAAAGATACCAATGAATAAAACTGCAACTTCCTGGATCGCGCCCCAGGTAAAATGGTTTCTGATACGGATCTGCTTATCTGTTGTCTTAAAGGAAAGAAAAGCAGCAAGCAGAATGATCACGATTTCGATCAGAGCCGGGAATGTCAGGGTTACTTCTCCAAAGAGATGAATGCCTCTTACATTGCCTGCTGCATCCTGGAATGCGGACATTCCCGGAAGTACACCGCTTAAGATTACCGCGCCAACGATCATCACAAGGAAGATGATATTGTGCAGTCCATCCAGACGGAACTGAGTACCCGGTTTACGGATATCCGGTTTACGGCCATTTGCAATATCCTTTCTGTAGGAACGTTTATCGATTTGATAAAATGCAAATAGCAGTATGACCATATTAAAGATCAGCACAGGGAACAGATGCAGGCTCCAGAAGAAAGGAACACCTCGCATAAATCCCATTAACAGCGGCGGATCTCCAATCGGGGTAAGACATCCACCCATATTGGAAACCATGAAGATAAAGAAGATCATAATATGTCCTTTTCTCTTTCTCCATGAATTCATTTTAATTACCGGACGTACCATCAGCATACTGGCACCGGTGGTACCGATACAGCTTGCCAGAAGAGTTCCCAGTGCAAGCAGACCTACATTAACACGGGGGGAACCTGCGAAATCACCCTCCATGGTAATATTACCTGATACGCAGAACAGGCCGAATAACAGAATGATGAATGTAAGATAATCATTCACAATACAGTCCAGAACTGTCTCTGCAGTCTTTCCGGCTCCATAAACGAAAGCAAATGGAACCACCATCAGAATGATCCATAAGGCAACAACCAGTGGCTGATGAGACTCCCACCACTCCGCTTTTACCAGAGGCATCACTGCAATACATAACAAAAGCCCTGCAAAGGGAATGCAAAGCCATACAGGTACTGTAGATGGTGCTTTACTGCCTTCTGCCGCAAATACACTCAACGGACAAGCCAGAAGAACTGCAAAAAAAGCACCCAGTACGGTCACCAACTTTTTCAAAACTGCCACCTCCATATTGTATTTTCGTACAGCGCGATTATCATTCAGGAGATTTTTTTCATATATGTGTTTCTTCCTATTTAATATGCGCTTGTTTTTTACAGATGCAATTATATCATACAGCATACAAAAATCAATTGTGTGGATAGTGAATATTTATACTTTATTTCCTGTTTTTTTATACATTTTTTACATATTCCCTGATTATTTTCGTTTATATTTTAACGATTTAATCTTTATTACTGACATTTTTTTGTACTGCCTTATCTATTTTTTAAGATTGTACTGATTTTGAAACACATGACCCAATAACTGCTCCGCAGTTTATCACTTTTGAGCAATTAAAGCAGGGATCTTTCTTATATGCAATACGAAAAATGCTCCCCAACAGCAATTCCCGCTGTCAGAGAGCATTTCGCATATTTCTTATATGAACTGATTGGTTGCTTCATCATACTCATAGTCGATGGAATGCATCTTCGCCACCAGTTCGTCTTTCTTCAATCCTCTGCATGTGCAGAGTGCTTCCAGGGAATCATAGTAATCCCTGAGCTGAGTATTTACATAACTCAGCAGAATCATTGGATCTTTGGGTATCATTTAGTTTCCGTCCTTTACCGTAACAATGAATTCCCCATTCTGAACATCCAGCACCAGAGTATCACCTGCGTGAACATCTCCGGACAAAATCTTTCTCGCCGCAAGAGTCTCTACATATTTCTGCAGATAGCGCTTCAACGGACGTGCACCATATACCGGGTCATAGCCATTCTCGATAACCTGATCCTTGGCTGCATCTGTCAGTTCCAGGGAAAGCTCCTGGTCTGCAAGACGTTTGTCAAGCTCGCCGACCATCAAGTCTACTATCTTACCAATATTGGATTTTGTCAAGGGCTTGAACATAATTATTTCATCCAGACGGTTCAGGAATTCCGGACGGAAATGGCCTCTCAGGTCATCCATAACCTGACTCTGAGCCTCAGGTTTGATCTCACCATTATCATCAATACCATCCAGCAGATACGGAGAACCAATGTTGGAAGTCATGATAAGAATTGTATTCTTAAAGTCAACCGTACGTCCCTGAGAATCTGTGATACGGCCATCATCCAGTACCTGTAACAGTACGTTAAACACATCCGGATGTGCCTTCTCAATCTCATCGAAAAGTACAACACTGTATGGTTTACGGCGGACTGCCTCAGTAAGCTGGCCACCCTCCTCATATCCTACATATCCGGGAGGCGCTCCGATCAGTTTGGATACAGAATACTTCTCCATGTATTCACTCATATCAATTCTGACCATATTCTGTTCATCATCAAACAGATTCTCTGCCAGAGTTTTGGCAAGCTCTGTCTTACCTACACCTGTAGGACCAAGGAACAGGAAGGAACCGATTGGTTTAGTCGGATCCTTGATGCCGGCTTTAGAACGAAGGATTGCATCTGTAACCCTCTTCACACCTTCATCCTGACCTACAACTCTCTTGTGAAGCTGATCTTCCAAAGTGAGGAGTTTGGCTCTCTCGCCTTCTGTCAGTCTTGTTACAGGAATACCGGTCCATCTGGAAATGATCCTTGCGATCTCATCATCAGTGACTGCCTCATGAACCAGACTTCTGTCACTTTCTTTGACACTCTTTTCTTCGATTTCCAGCTGCTGCTGTAATTTCGGAAGTTCGCCGTACTGTAACTGTGCAGCCTTCTCCAGATCATAATTCTGTTTTGCTTTCTGGATCTGCTTATTCACATCCTCGATCTGCTCACGAAGCTTCTGTAATTTTTCTACAGAATGCTTCTCATTATCCCACTGTGCTTTCTGTGTATTAAAGGTATCACGAAGCTCTGCCAGCTCCTTCTGAAGTGTTTCCAGACGTTCCTTACTCAGATTATCTGTCTCTTTCTTCAGTGCAGATTCCTCGATCTCCAGCTGCATGATCTTACGGCGCTGTTCATCCAGCTCTGAAGGCATGGAATCCAGCTCTGTCTTGATCAGGGCACAGGCCTCATCCACCAGGTCAATGGCCTTATCAGGAAGAAAACGGTCTGTGATATATCTATGTGAAAGTGTAGCTGCTGCAACCAGCGCACTGTCTGTGATCTTAACACCATGGAAGACCTCATATCTCTCCTTCAGACCACGAAGAATGGAAATGGTATCCTCCACTGTAGGTTCATCTACCATAACAGGCTGGAAACGACGTTCCAGAGCGGCATCTTTCTCAATATACTGACGATACTCATCCAGAGTTGTGGCACCGATACAGTGAAGCTCACCTCTGGCAAGCATAGGCTTCAGCATATTGCTTGCATCCATGGCTCCGTCAGTCTTACCTGCACCAACGATCAGATGTAACTCATCAATGAAAAGAATGATGTTTCCTTCACTCTTCTTTACTTCTTCAAGGACTGCTTTCAGACGTTCCTCAAACTCACCTCTGTATTTGGCACCTGCCACCAGAGCACCCATGTCCAGTGCAAAAATCTTCTTATCCTTCAGACCTTCCGGCACATCCTCTGCCACGATTCGCTGTGCAAGACCCTCGATTGCTGCAGTCTTACCTACACCAGGCTCACCGATGAGCACCGGATTGTTCTTGGTCTTACGAGAAAGGATTCTGATGATATTACGGATTTCTTCATCACGTCCGATCACAGGATCCAGCTTCTGGTTACGTGCCTTTTCAACCAAATCCTCACCGTATTTATTCAGAGTATCATAAGTAGCTTCCGGATTGTCACTGACTACACGCTGATTGCCTCGTACTGTAGAAAGTGCCTGCAGGAAACGCTCCTTAGTAATGCCAAATTCCTGAAACAGTTTCTTCATGCTTGGACTTGGATATCTTAATAAAGCAAGGAAGAGATGCTCTACAGAGACATATTCATCTCCCATTGCCTTGGCTTCATCCTCTGCACTGACCAGAGCCTTGTTCAGGTACTGTCCGAAACGGAGTTCACCGCCGGATACCTTAACCTTGGCATCCAGTGCCTGATTCAGAGAATTTCTGAAATAATCCTTATCTATCTCCATTTTCTCAATCAGTTTAAGAATCAGGCTGTCTTCCTGTTCCAGCAGAGCATATAAAAGATGCTCCTCTTCAATCTCCTGGTTGCCAAACTGATAAGCAACCTTCTCCAGATCCTGGACAGCCTGTACGGATTTCTGTGTAAATTTACTGATATTCATAGGCTAACCCTCCTCTTATATGAGAAATATCTCTCCCGAAGGAGAAATATGTTGTTTTCTTTGTTCTGCATGTAATATAACACATGTTGTTAGCACTGTCAAGAGGTGAGTGCTAATATTTTGTAAAGAATTTGTGACCCTCGGAAATTTCTGAATGATTTTCTGAAAGAATGGGTAGTTCGGATGAATGAACTGAAATCCGATGTGATTACCAAAGATGAATATTTTGAATGGAAAATCACCCAGCCACAGACCTGTGACGGATGCGAGAAATATGAATCCAAGAAAAAATGGCGCTCTGTAAAAACAGAACTGAGTGAAACTTAACGAAACTTAAATTATGCCCAATATGGAATATACTTTTTATATCTTGGTGCAGTATCCGGATTCATTTCTGATTATATTTCGCTCCACATACCCGTAGTGTTCTAGAGCGTGTCTGAAAAATAAAAATTGCACAAAACGCATGTTTTATTTCCCTTT